>JAEWCT010000369.1 GCA_023390485.1 Pseudomonadota bacterium | reverse complement strand
GGCTGGTACCCGGCCGCGGCCCCTCGCTTGACGGCGGCGACGCCCTCGGCACCGTAGGTTTCGCGGAGATCTTTGGCGGCCGCGATCAGCTCCTCCTTGGAGTTCGCGCGGCCCGGACGCAAAAGCTCATAGATCCGCATGATCACATCCTGCGGAACATCCACGAGCTCGGCGCCGCGCTCGAAATTGGCGGCGAGTGTTGGCCGTCCGGCCGCCGTCGCGATCTCCGCCTGCTGACGAAGCGCCCGGCCCGTGATCCGAAGATCCTGGAGAGTTACGCGATCGGACAGAACGCCTTCGAGCGTGATGTCGTCAAGCGTCTTGCCGGCCTTCGTCTCGACGACGTCGGGCCGGTTTTCGGCGAGCGGATAGTCGGCAACCGTCAGAGGCTTCTGGGTCATGCGGCCGCTCCGATGAATGTGACGTCGATCTCTTCAGGCTCGGCGCCCTCCGATGTCATTTCGGTCTCGATCGCGTAAATGAGCGAAACTTTGGCATGATAACGCGAGCCCATCGCTTCGCCCCGCGTCGGCACGATGACCGGTTCCGGCATTTCACCGAGGGCGTAGGCGGCCGCATTGAGCCCCATGCGCTTGTAATGTTCGAGCTTGGTGATCGGCGAGTTCGAAAACAGTTCGAGATTGTTGTGCGGCAGCCGGTCTTTCTGGTGGATGACGGCGGTTCCCTTCGCCTGGATGCCGATGCCGATGCCGGAGCCCGCAAGCCGAGCCGCGCTGAGCCCCAGGAACGACGTATCGGCCGTATGGCGCATGCGAACGACGCGGGCCGTGCACCCGCCTTCCGTAATTCCAGCGATCAATACACGCAGAATGGCCGAGAGCGGATGCCCCGCAACTGTTTGGAAGAGCTTCAACCCAAAAGCGGGGCTGATGCCGATCACCACCTCCCGCTCGTTGCGCGTCGCGGCAGCGGGGCCGACCGGCCTGTAGGCGATCCGCGCGACTTCGGCCGGCCGGTAGGTAGCCTCGACCCTCAGCACCTCTTGCCGCGTCAGCACATCCCGAATGGCGACGATTTCCTCGCGCCGATCTTCGCTGAGCCGGTAGCCCGTGCCCGGACCCTGATAATCGTTCGGATTATTGACGGCGCTGACGATCCGCCCATCCCGGACGACTGCCGAGGTTTGCAGGTAGTCGCCGGAAACGCGGAGCCGCACGAGCTTCAAAAGATTTTCCGCTTCTTTGCCGAATCCCCGCGCCGCAAGTGCCTTGATGACGTCGATCACCGTAATCGACCGCGCATGGATGGCTTCGCTGATCATGGCGACGTCCCGGCCTGAGAATGTCCGCGTTTCATCGGAGCCGGACGCCGCAACGACACTCAGCTTCATATCGCTGGTCGGCTTCGCAAGACCGAGCTCTTCCAGGACGGCGCTGATGGCATCGACGGCGCGCGCCCGGAGCTCCATGACGCGCGTCTCACCAACGGGAGTGAGCCCGCCGTCGGCCTCGAAGTCGCGCTGGAGAACCAGATAATCCTCGAGTTCCTCGCCGTTGAGCAGCGAGGCGTTGAACGAATTGTCGTACTTCAGGATCGAACCGAAACCGGAACAGATGAGGTCGGAGCCCGCAACGAGATAGGGCAGGATTTTCGCGCCGACGCGGATCTCCGATTCCGTCGCGCGCGCATCGTTTCCGGATGCACATTCGAGATCGAGCCAGACGGCGATCAGGTTTTCCGCCATCAATTCGCGCATGCCGCCTGGAACCGTGCACGTCACAGGAGCCCCGTCGATGCCGCCGTTCTGCGTGCCCTGGGCGCCCATGGCGCGTTGCAGGCAAAGGCAACGCGCTTCGAGATAGAGCAGCGATTTGCGATCGTGAAATCCCATCAGCAACTCCGAACCCGCGCCGGATGTGCACCGCATCTTGATGCCGCGCGAGGCATATGCTGCTGCCAGAAACGCCTTGGACCAGGGCGTGTCGTCCCCATCGACGAAACTCTTTTCGGTCCCGTAGACCGACACAGTCTCAGCATAGGAGGTGAAGCCCGCCATGCCGATCTTGAGTTCTTCCGCTTCTTCGCTGGAACACTGAAAGAGCGTGCCCCAACGTCCGACAGCGGCCCCAACCGCACAGGCAACGGCATTTGACCAGGAGTTGCGGGCGACCCGCATCGTCGTCTCGATTTCATCGAAGCCGAACGCCACGGCTGTCGCGGCGTCGGCCGCCATCTGCAAAGGGTCATCTTTGGCGTTCGTCACGTGCGCCTGATTGCCCGGTGTCTGGCGCGCCCGCATCTTGCTGTAGGCAAACGCAATCTCGAGCGACGACAGGTGACCGACGACCTCGGCGAGTTTGGCTGGCGTCATGCCGTGGGCCAGGCGCACGAGCTCCGTTCGCGGCACATTCATATCGACGAGCATGCGCGCCACTTCGAGAGACGGCATCGCCATGGCTTCCGGCGCGATTTCAGGATCGAGATGATACCGCGCAATGAAATAGTCGATCATATCGAAATCTTGGGACCCGATCCCGTCCATCGATTCGACGACGCCTCCGCCGATGGAAAACCCCGGCTTCGGATCGAAGGGGCTTTTAAATGCCGAAAAGCCGTTTGCCGCATCCTCGACCGCGAACTTGTCGAGCCGGAGCGGGCGCTCGTCCCAATCGGAAAACCGCTTCCAGCGATTTGGCCGTGCGTGCGATTCTTCCGTCATGGGGTGCGCTCTCGACGATGGGTGGTGCGATTGCTGGCGGGCGTCACGATAGCCTGAGCGCAGTCCAGGCGTTTGACCAGAGCCGCCTCGAAGTTGACGGGTCTTTGGGCTCCAGTCCACGTTCGGCATCGTTGCTTGAGCGCAAACTGAACAGACCCGGCCGCGAAGGGTCAAGCCGAGACCCTTAGCCTATCCTATACTAACCAAAACCGATGCGAAAAGTCGTACTATCGCCAGGGAGTTGCCCTAGGGGGCATTATGGAATCTACGCGAAAAATTCTTGATCTCAACGCCTTCGACATGAACGCGGCCGACACTCTTACGCCCGCGGTGACGAGCCTCGTCAAACGCCGGAAAAAGACCTTCGGTCCGACCTCGATGCTGTTTTACGAGCGCCCGCTCAATCTCGTCAAAGGCGAGGGGGTCTGGCTCTACGACGCCGACGGCACACGCTATCTCGATGCCTACAACAACGTCCCGTCCGTCGGGCACTGCCATCCGCGCGTCGTCGAAGCCATCTCGCGTCAGCTCGGCACGCTCAACACGCACACGCGATACCTCTACGACAATATCTACACGTATGCCGAACGGCTACTCGGCACCATGCCGAAGGCCGTCTCGAATATCGTATTCACCTGCACCGGCAGCGAAAGCGGCGATCTTGCGCTCCGCATCGCTCGCGCAGTCACCGGCGGCACCGGCTTCATCGTCACCGATAATGCCTATCACGGCAACACAACGACCATGACGGAGATCTCGCCGTCATCCGCCAGCGCCGAGCCGAGACCGCCCTACGTATTCCTCGTGCCGGCGCCGGACACCTATCGGTATGGCAGCGAGGCCATCGGACACCGCTTTGCCGAGGATGTCCGCGCAGCAATTGCGGCGATGAAGGCCGCGGGCATTCGCCTTGCTGGATTCAACGCCGACAGCATCTTTTCGAGCGATGGCGTTTTCCCGGGCGAGCCAGGATTCCTGGCTGAAGCCGTCAAGGCGGTGCGCGACGCCGGGGGTGTTTACATCGCCGACGAGGTGCAGCCGGGATTCGGCCGTACGGGCGAAAAAATGTGGGGATTCGAACGCCACGGTCTGGTGCCCGACATGATCGTCATGGGCAAGCCGATGGGCAACGGCTACCCGATGGGCGGCGTCGCGGTGAAACCGGCGATGCTCAAGGCATTCGGCTCGAAGTCCGGTTACTTCAACACGTTCGGCGGCAATCCGGTCGCGGCCGCTGCCGGACTGGCCGTCCTGGATGTCCTCAAGGACGAAGGGCTGCAGCAGAATAGCCTCGAATCCGGCGCCTATCTGCGCTCGGAGCTTCGCAGCGCCGGAGCCGAAGGCGACCGCATCGGTGACGTCCGCGGCGCCGGACTTTATATCGGCGTCGAGGTCGTGAAGGATAAGGCGTCACGTGAACCAGATCGCAAGCTTGCCGAGAAAATCGTCAATGGCATGCGCGAGCGCAATGTCCTCATCGGCACCGCTGGGGGTCAGGGCAACGTCTTGAAGATCCGTCCGCCGCTCTGCTTCAATCGCGAGCACGTCGGCATCTTCGTCGAGGCGTTCAAAGGCGCACTCGCCGCAGCCTCCTGAAATCCCCGTCGAGCCTTTTCAACTGGAGCCGAGATGGAATCGAAGCTTTTTATCGACGGAAGGTGGTGCGACGCGCGGGGCGGCGGTACCCTCGATGTCGTCAATCCGGCGAACGAGCGAACCTTCCATCGCTGCGCCGCTGGAACGGCAGCTGACATCGACGCGGCAGTCGCCGCCGCGAAAGCCGCCATGGCAGGTCCGTGGTCGCGTACCAGCGGCCGGGATCGGGCCGTGATCCTTCGCGCGATCGGCACGGCGGTCGAAGAGCAAAAGCAGGCGCTCGCCGAGATTGAGGTGAAGGACAACGGTAAGCCGCTGCCTGAAGCCCTTTGGGATATCGGCGACGCCGCATATTGCTTCAATCTCTATGCGACCTACGCCGAGGAATTGGACGGGCGCCAAGGCGAGATCATAGCAGTGCCCGACGCGCGCTTTCAGTCACGCGTTAAGTACATGCCGTCGGGCGTCGCTGGCCTCATCGTTCCGTGGAATTATCCCTTGCTGATGGCTGCGTGGAAGGTCGCGCCTGCGATTGCAGCGGGTTGCGCGGTTGTTCTGAAGCCGTCTGAGTACACGCCGCTTACCGCACTCGAACTCGCACGCATTGCCGCCGAGGCCGGTTTGCCGAACGGCGTATTGAATGTTGTGACGGGGTACGGCGCGGACGCCGGTGCCCATCTCGCATCGCATCCCGACGTTCGCAAGCTTGCCTTCACTGGCTCAGTGCCGACGGGCATCGCGGTAGCATCCGCTGCGGCGCGCGACGTCAAAAGCATCAGTCTCGAACTCGGCGGCAAATCGCCGATAGTCATCTTTGACGACGCCGATATCGAGCAGGCCGTCGAATGGGTGATGTTCGGGATTTTCTGGAATCAGGGGCAGGTCTGCTCTGCCACATCGCGGATGATCGTCGAGAAGGGCATCGCGCCGAAGCTCATCGACCGGCTGTCTGCGGAAGCCAAGAAGATCAAAATCGGCGACGGCATGGCAGCGGGCACACTGCTCGGACCGCTCGTCAGCAAAACGCAATACGAAAAAGTGCTTGGCTTCATCGAGGCCGGAAAGAAGGAGGCGACGCTTGTGACCGGCGGCGGCCGTCCCTCGAACCTCAATGAAGGCTATTTCCTGGAGCCGACAATCTTTGCCGACGTGGTGCCGTCAGCGCGCATTTGGCGCGAGGAAATCTTCGGTCCCGTCCTTGCGGTGACGACGTTCGACACGGAAGCCGAGGCCATTGGGCTGGCGAACGACAGCGAGTTCGGTCTCGCTGCGGCGGTCATGTCGGGAGATCTGAAACGCGCGGACCGCGTCGCCGACGCATTTGAAGCCGGCGTCGTCTGGATCAATTGCTCGCAGCCGAATTTCCTCGAACCCCCGTGGGGCGGCGTAAAGAAGAGCGGCGTCGGCCGTGAACTGGGAACGTGGGGTCTGAACAATTTCCTCGAGCCAAAGCAAATCACGACCTACACAACTCAGGAGCCGTGGGGCTGGTATTTGAAGGGCGGCGGATGAGAGAGCGTGTCAGGCCTTGAGGCGGTAGCCCGTGCGGAAAATCCACCAGGCTATGGCCATGCAGACCGCAAGAAACACGGTGGTCATTAGAAGGCTGACGCCGACATTCACGTCGGAAATCTCAAAGAAGCTCCAGCGAAAACCGCTGATCAAATAGACGACAGGATTGAAGAGCGTCACCGTTTGCCAAAAAGGCGGTAACATCTTCACCGAGTAGAAAGTGCCGCCAAGAAACGTCAGCGGCGTGATGATGAGCAGTGGTATAATCTGCAGCTTTTCGAACCCATCGGCCCAAATCCCGATGATGAAACCGAGCATGCTGAACGTTAGCGCTGTAAGCACCAGAAACAGCATCATCCAGAAGGGATGTGCGATACGAAGGTCAACGAATAGGCTGGCCGTGACCAGGACGAGCAGCCCAAGGATAACCGATTTCGTTGCCGCCGCTCCGACATATCCGAGAACAATCTCGAACGCCGAGATCGGAGCGGAAAGATGTTCGTAAATGGTCCCCGTGAAGCGCGGGAAGTAGATGCCGAACGAGGCGTTGAGCGTGCTCTGCGTCAGGAGCAGCATCATTACGAGGCCGGGCACAATGAAGG
>JAEWCT010000309.1 GCA_023390485.1 Pseudomonadota bacterium | reverse complement strand
TTTGAAAGCCGCGCGCCTCGCGATCGCGGCGCGAAGCCAGGGCGCGGACGCAGCCTTCAGTCGTGCGGTTTTCGCGGCGGAGTTCGGCAAAGGCTTAGACATTTCCGATGACGCCGTATTGACGGATTGCATGAAGACGGCCGGTCTCGACGCGGATGATGTTCGCCGGCTCAGCACGGACTTGGCGGTCAAGTCGGAGTTGCGTGCAAATACGGAGGAGGCGTCGGCGCTAGGGATCTTCGGCGCGCCGAGCTTCAGCACGCAGGATGGCGAACTGTTCTGGGGAGATGATCGGCTGGAGCAGGCTTTGGCGTGGGCGCGGAAGAGAGCGCCGAGTTGAAGGCGATCGGCGCTGTGATCAGCGTACACTCTTTTCCGCTATTTGTGGCCCAAATGCCGCGTATTAACCCTATTAACCGTTTCCGCGCTGCACGAAACTCATGAACATAAAAAAGGCATCGCGGGGGTGTTTGCGGTATTGCTGTCCCGCATCAGCTGATACAAGCCTTGGAACTTATCTCATCGGGGGAGAGCGGCCGTGATCAGGTCGATTCGCATCGTCGGGAATCTCGTGTGGTTCGGTTTGCTTGCCGGGGCGCTGGCACTACCCCACGCGGCTGAAGAAGTCACGGTCACGATCCCGCCAGACGATCCGCCGGCGCAGGCGGAACCCGCTGCCCAACCAGCTCAGCCCGCTCCTCAACCGGCCGCTTCGGCGCCGCTTCCCGCATTCACGCCGAAAGCGCAGCTGCAAAAATCGGCCGACACCAGCACGGATGCGGCGTCGCCGCCGGCTGCTCCGGTGAAGCACAAGAAGAAGGCTGCGGCCGCTGCGCCTGCCGCCGATGCTTCGGCTGCTCCTGCCGCTGAAGCTACAACCGCGACAGCACCCGCAGCTGCCGATGGGGCGGCAAAGCCTGCCGAGAAGCCGAAGACTGCGAAGGCCGCTTCGCCTTGTCTCAATCTCGATGAGAACGCTTGCGGCGGAAACAGCCTCTGCATCTGGGTTGCAGCCGGGACGAACGACGCGGGCAAGGCGACGAAGGCCCGGTGCCGTTCGCTCGCCATGCTGAAAAAGGAAGAAGCGAAGGGCAAGGCCAAGGCGGCGGCCAAGAGCACGAAGCCAGAAGTTCTGCCTTGGGCGGCCAACGGCGCGGCGGCGGCGACGCCACCACCACCTGCGGACGGTGCGGCTGCGCCAGCACCGGCTGCCGATGCAACCAAGCCCGCCAAGAAGACAAAGACTGCAGCGGTCAAAAAGACGCCGAAGCCGAAGCCGGAAACGGTCAATGCAGCACCGGCTCCGGCTGCCGCGCCGCCGGCTGCGAGTGAGCAGGATGCCGCTCCCGCGGCAGCCGCTTCCGGATCAGCTTCGGAGCCGGATCCGCAATAAGCTGGCGTGAGCGAGCGGGCCAGGGCGCCTTCCAGCTGGAAAGCGACCGGCTTGATTGTACTCGTGCGGTATTCTCAGTGCAGATAGGTCGACCACGGCGGCCGTGGCGCGAAATGACGATCCAACGCGCGGCGGCCTTCGGCGTCTCCAAATACCAGCCGCCACTGCGTGCATGCAGCATCGGCTGCGTCCATCGCTGATGTGCTCGCGCGTGCCGTCGGCGCAGCGACCGCGTAGGGGACGCCGTAGGACAGCATCATCGCCATCATAGGTCCCTGATAGAGCGTCCATGGCGCGGTGCCCCAGAACGCCGGAGCCGACGCCGGCCAAAACGCCTCGCCGCCAGGAAAGACGCGGGACGCGGCAACGGATTGCTGGGCCCCCGGCCAATAGGCGAGGGAAGCGCTCGCCATGGCAAGCCAAGCCTGCATGATTTCCGTTTGGACCGATGTCGGTGCCCGAGCCACCGGCGTCCAGTCGCCGAACCAGGCGGGCCACGCCGGAGGCTCCGGAGCGTTCGGTTCGGCAGGCATCATTTCGCTATAGATGCGCTTCTGGCAGGCCAAGGCTGCCGCGAAAGACGCTTGTCCCATCTCGAACATGGCTTCCGTCGCTTTCTGCAGAAAGCGAAAATGCAGGGCGCAATCGAACAATTGACCTATCCCTAAAGCTCAGCAGAACCGTAGCAGGGATGCTGCATCGCAGCAACGCAGAAGCTATTCTGCCGCAGGTTTGGTTAATCAAAACTTCGCGAGGCAAAGCGGTGCGTGCGGAGGATCTCAGCGGCTGGTCTAGGTCTTGTCGTCGCCGTTCTCTGCGGTAGTTTCGCGGGTCGCCGGCTCCCCGGTGACATTCCGCCTTGAGAATTTCAGGCGTTGCAGAAGCGGCTTGCGAAAGCGCGCCTGCTCGATCTCAACCGGCTGCCTCGTGATAACGACTTCGGCGTCGCTCTCCGCTTTGCGTACCGGTGGCCCAGCCTCGACTGGGACCGGCTCTGCCGCGGCCCCTCCCCAACCGAATGGCCGGCCGGCGAACTGGCCGGCGGCGAGCCAATAGAAGAAGCCGCCGAAAAAGCCGATCGTGAGGAATGCCTTGATGGCGTAATTGTTCAAGATCGTCGGCTGGCCGGCGACTTCACTTTGATATTGCGCGGTGAAGCCCAGCATCGCGATGGCAACGCCCGCGAACAGATAGAAGGTCAGCGAGCGAACCGAGAAGACCTCGCTCAAAAGCGCGACGATCATCACGAAAACGGATGCGAAAATTCCGAGATGGGTCGCGGCGAGCAGTGCGAGATCGAAGGTTTCGCTGGCGGTTTTCGGCAGTCGCTCGAAGGGCTCGGTGAAAACTTCGACCGGCGTCGTGACGAAGAGAACGGTGACGAGGCCCGCGGCCAAGCTCGCGAGCACGAAGCCGAATAACACCCGCGCAAGTGTGCTGAGAAACCTTTGCACGACAATCCCCGTCCCCAACGCCTTATCCCGTGCGCAATGTACATATGCGAGCGTCCGCGGCTCAAGCAGGAATAATGACAGGACATCGCGCCGGCGCCTGGATTTGTCGCGTTTTCTTCACGCGAACCGGCATCCACTTCGCTTGAAAACGCTCTGGTCAGCCGCCTTGCGAAAGGGCGTTTCGCGCACTCGCCGATAGCTTCAGGCTTTCGGACCTAAGTTGCCCGCAGGCCGCAAGAATATCGCGGCCACGGGGCGTGCGGACGGGGCTCGCGTAGCCGGCGCGATTTACGACGTCCGCAAATCGCTCGATCGTCTCCCAATCGGAACACTCGTAGCGGGTGTTCGGCCAGGGATTGAACGGGATTAAGTTGATTTTGGCCGGAATTCCGGAGAGCAGCCGCACGAGCGCCCGGGCTTCGGCGAGGCTGTCGTTGACGCCCTTCAGCATGACGTATTCGAAGGTGATGCGGCGGGCGTTCGAAAGCCCCGGATAGTTGCGGCAGGCTTCCATCAGCTCGGCGATCGGATACTTCCGGTTCAACGGTACGAGCTCGTCGCGCAGCGCATCGTTCGTTGCGTGCAGCGAGATGGCGAGCATGGTGTCGGCTTCTTCGCCCCAACGCGGGATTTCGGGTACCACGCCCGAGGTCGAGAGCGTGATGCGCCGCTTGGAGAGCGACAGGCCGTCGCCGTCGGACGCAATTTCCATTGCGGCTTTGACGTTGTCGAAATTATAGAGCGGCTCGCCCATGCCCATAAGCACGACGTTGGTGATCTTGCGCTCGCTTTGCGGAAGCAGGCGGCCATCGTCCGGACCTTTCGCGCCGGGCCAATCGCCGATGCGGTCGCGGGCCAGCATGATCTGGCCGACGATTTCTTCCGCTTCGAGATTGCGCACGAGCTTCTGAGTGCCGGTGTGGCAGAACGAGCAATTCAGCGTGCAGCCGACTTGGCTCGAGATGCAGAGCGTGCCGCGGTCGCTTTCGGGGATGTAGACGGTTTCGATTTCGGGCGCGCGGGCTTCGTGGCCGCGTTTGGGAAGCCTGAGGAGCCACTTGCGCGTGCCGTCGACGGAGATCTGCTCGGAGACGATCTCGGGACGATCCAACGTGTACAGCTCTTCGAGCTGGCGGCGCAGGTCCTTCGACACGTCCGTCATGTCTTCGAAACGGGTGACGCCGCGCACGTAGATCCAGCTCCAGAGCTGGCCAACGCGCATGCGAAGCTGCTTTTCGGGAACGCCGGCGGCCGAGAGCGCGACTTTCAAGCGGTCACGCGTCAGGCCCGCGAGCGAGAGCTTCGCGGTAGGCTGATCGGTGTCGATCTCGAGTAAAGGCGCGGCGGTCATAGCGAAAACATGTCTTTCAGTTCGGAAAGTGCCCTTTTACAGGCGTTCGGCCCGGGTGAACAGGTCCCGGATGCCGCGCTGCTCTTCTC
>JAEWCT010000197.1 GCA_023390485.1 Pseudomonadota bacterium | reverse complement strand
TCTGTGGTTGTGTCTGAGATATGCAGTCGATGGAGCGGCGCGGCGGCTTAAGGAACAAGCACGGCCGCGCCGGAAAAGCGTCCCGCCCTGAGATCCGCCAACGCCTCGTTCGCGGCCGTCAACGGATAGATTGTCGTCGTTGTCTTGACCCCGGCCTTCGGAGCAATGGCGACAAACTCCCGGCCGTCCTGCCGGGTCAAGTTAGCGACCGATCGAATTTCCCGCTCTTCCCAGAGTGTGTAGTAGGGGAACGAGGGAATGTCGCTCATGTGGATTCCTCCGCAGACGACGCGGCCGCCCTTGCGAACGGCCCTGAGCGCCGCGGGCACCAGCGATCCGACCGGCGCGAAGATGATGGCGGCATCGAGAGGGTCCGGCGGCGTAGCATCAGATGTGCCGCTCCAGCGTGCGCCGAGAGCAAGGGCAAACCGCTGCGCGGCTTCGTCGCCGGATCGGGTGAACGCATAGACCTCGCGGCCCTGCCAGCGGCACACTTGTGTGATGATGTGCGCCGCCGCCCCGAAGCCATAGATGCCGATCCGCTCGCCCTCGCCGGCGAGCCGCAATGATCGCCAGCCGATGAGGCCCGCGCACATCAAGGGTGCCGCTGCGACGGGATCGTCGAAATTCGCCATCGGAAACGCGAAATCGGCATCCGCGACGGTGTGTGTCGCGAAACCGCCGTCACGCGTGTAGCCCGTGAAGAGCGGGGCGTCGCAGAGGTTCTCTCGTCCGCTGGCGCAATAGGGACAGTGTCCGCAGACGTGTCCGAGCCAAGGCACACCGACGCGATCACCAACACGATGATCCGTCGTACCAGGGCCAACCGCCTCCACGATGCCGATGATCTGATGACCAAGAATGATCGGCAGCTTCGGAAACGGCAATTCGCCATCGACGATATGAAGATCCGTCCGGCAGACGGCGCACGCTTCGACGCGAATGCGTATCTGGCCACTCTCAGGGTTTGGATCAGGCCGCTCTTCGAGCTCCAGTGGCCGTCCGACGGCGTGGAAGACCATGGCTTTCATCGATCGATCTTTCCGGGCAAAAAGGTTGGCGAAACGGGGCAGTCGAAACCTCTTGCCAATTGATCCTACAAAACGCGCGCGCGCTATGGGCTTTTCAAGCAAATACCCCTGACGGTTTCGACAGTTGATTGGCCGCGCCTATGTGAGACTCTGGGCGAGCCAGCGAAGCCTCCGTCCGCGCGTTGGCCAGATAGCGGGCGTCTCGTTTCTCTCCCAGACCGAGGCGTCCGCACGCGAGAAGCTCGCGCAAGGCTCTCTATGCAAATCACCCCGCCAGTGCCGTCGGAAAATTTGCATCCGGTGCGGGCGTAGAAGTCAGGCAAGCGCGGCCCGCGAACGTTCTATTTTCAATTTGAGCAGAATTCTCTAAGCGCCACTGTCGTTCCGATCAGGTTCTTGAACGATGCTTCTCCGGCATTGTTCGCGCCCAGCAAAGCTTGCCAGCAACGTCGTCCTGCATCGATAGGAGAGGTGGATGAACGATCAGACTAGGTCGCAATTCCGGAAAGTCAGCCGCAACCTCCATCGTCATCTCGCCTATCGCCTGCGCCGGAATATCATCAGCCAGCGGATGACGCGCGGCCGCTGCCGGGTAAGATCGATCTTTCGGCAAGAGATTGGAGCCGCCCCGCAGTCGTTTCCTGCACATCATTTAACGGCATCGAACAACGATCTCGATCATTTGACCAGCACGCTCGACCTGTTCGAGGGCGGCCATGCCAGCGGCTGAGCAAAGGGCCTCACTGACAAGTGGTTATGACGCAAGCGGAACGGTTTTTCCGCATCCGGCATTACGGCGGCTTTTGAACATTCAGCGTGAGTTCGAGCAATCGTTCGCTCCAAAGCCACCCCGTGAAACCTCATTGCTACAGGCCGAGCGCGCCATCGAAACGCTGGCGTGTTGGCGGCTGATGGCAAAGCGGACGGTCATCCGCGTTGCGATGTTTTCGATTTTGGCCAACCTCTCGGTGCTGATCGTGCCGGCCTCTCTTCTTCGACTATCCGATTTCGTTTCGCCGGTTAGAGGGCTCGCGCCGCTTCTGTCATTGCCGCTTGTGACGCTGATCCTGATCGCCGCGATGTTGATGCTCGACATTCGTCGAAGGACGATTTTGAACGACTTGGCGGTCTCGATGGAAATGCTCTTCGGCAACGCGCTACTCTCCGCCATAATGGCCTCCGGGCCGACGCAGGAACGTGGCTATGTGGACATCATGCGCGACCTACACAAGGTGCGCATTTTCGTCGGAAGCCCGACAATGCGGCATCTCACTGACGCGCCGATGCTGCCGCTTTTTCTTATCTGGCTCATTCTCATAAATCCCGGTCTCGGTGCGATCGTGTTGATCGCAGCACTCGTATCGGGGACCGTTATTCTGAAGCGCGAGCGCCGGGCCTCCTACGTCGCGCAGGCGCTGACGGCGGCCGCGATTCTTGGCTGGAGCGCGCATCTCGTGCTCGCCGGCACGCTGACCATCGGAATGATGATCGCCGCCGCCATCGTTGCTGGCCGTGCGCTTCGCTCATTGGAAGGCGTGATCGGGGGCTGGGAGTCTGCGATGCACGCATGGACAGCATATGCTCGCGTTCGCGCAGCGTTTGAGAACCTTGCCACCGCTGCGGTGAGCCCGCCTTCGCCGTCACTGCCGCCCGGAATTGCGATTGCAAATGTGCTGCCGATTAGAAAAGCGAAGCAGAAAAGCCATCATATCGCGATGAGTTGTTGAGCAACGACCTTCGCAACCGCCTGCGTCGTCGTCGTGCAGTTCAGCTTTTCTCGCGCGGAATTCAAGTGGAAGCGCACCGTGCGTTCGCTGATCCCGAGGATCACGCTTGCCTCCCACGCCGACTTGCCGGCTGCCACCCATCGCAAGCAGTCCAGTTCTCTCGCCGATATTACGAGCGCATCGGATGTATCGATGCCGTTTCGGCGCAGCATATGGCTATGGAAATAGTCACCGAGTGTTTTGAGCTCGGCACAGGAGGGCGCGCCTTCCGCATCGGTGTCGCCCGCCAGCGGCAAGCTGCGCGTGTATCCTAAAATCGCGATCTCGCGGCCGCGGGCCGTCAGCTCGATCGCCGACTCTGAAGCTTCAATAGTGCTGCAGCCTTTCCATCGCGCGAGTTTCGTGATTTCCAGGTTGGCCAGTTGCGCAGGCGGAATGGGATAAGGCGTAATCGCTTGGCTTGCAAAATCGCTGCTGAACGCACAATGCACGAACGCGCGGCTCGAATGCCGGGGGATATTCACACACAAATAGAAAAGATCATTGAGATGATAAATCGAACGCGTGGCAGAAAGGAATGCGACGCCCTTGTCTCGCTCGACGATCGCCGCCGGATCCGGCACGATCTGCGCTAATACGCCCTTCAGCACTGTAAAATAAATCCAGAGTATAAAGAGGCTCTAAAACATTTTTGATTGTAACGCCGTCGCGTGGAGTATGCGTAAAGCGGCGCTGCATCATTTTAAATTAAATGCGTATGCGGATGATTTGCTGAAAGTGCCGCACGGGGCAGGGGCTTCGAAGCATCGATGGGCGTGGAGGTTGGGCAACGCCGCGCCGTAATGAGAGCCACCCGGCTGCGCCGCGCTCGACGTCTTGCCGCGAATCACATCCCCTGTGGGTGAAGCGAAGCTTTCATTGCAATTCCGGTTTTTCCGACTTCAATCTACTCAGTTTTCGAATTTCCAAGCTTCCGATTTTTCAGACGGCGAATATCAGATTTTCTCAAATCAGTTTTCAGACGGGTTCTTATATTATGAAAATAGCTCAGCTGTTTACAGCGCTACTCTTGTGCCTTCTCGGAGCTTCGGCGGCACATGCCGATGGGCTGGATCTTCCTTGGGGTGGGCCGCCCGGAATGCCATGCGGCGGAATTTACTCCGGTCTCTACGTTGGCGGAGAGCTCGGCGGCGGCAGCATGAGAACGAAGGCGGCGGCCGATGCCGGTTCCATCAGCGCCAATGATGGAGGCTTCACCATCGGTCAGTACAGCGGCTACAACTACCAATGCGGTGATGCGCTCATCGGCGTTGAATCGGAATTCAGCTATTTCGGCGCCGAAACCCGACCCGGATGCCAGGGGTGCGGCGAAGCCTTCAGCTCATCGATGAACTGGTTCAGCTCGCTTCGCGGCAGAGTGGGCGTAGTGGCGGATGACAACATCTTGTTATTCGCCACCGGCGGCCTCGCATATTCCACTGTCGAGCACGAATTCAGCGATCCATTTGCGCCGGGCGGACCGTTTGGACAATCGAATAGCGATACGAAATTGGGCTGGACAGTCGGCGGCGGCTTCGAAATGTTTCTGAGGGACAACTGGGCGTTCCGCGCCGACGCACTGTTCGTCGATCTGGGAAGGGACGGCCAAACCTTTTCGTTCGATTCCTGCGGTGGCGGACCCTGCAGCGTGCACGTAACCTGGGATGACAGCTTCTGGGTAACCCGTATCGGCCTGACCTATCTCTTCAACGCCGGGTCGGCGCCGCCCGTCGTAGAATATGCCCCGGAGTATAGTGTGAAGTGAGGTTCGTTCGGCGCCTCGCGCTTGGAAGCGAGCCGCAATGAAATAGGGCGGACGCTGCCACGTCCGCCCTCTATTCGTAATAAGCAGCTTCTGTCAGGCCGCAGAGGCTTCAGAAACTTCCGGCTCCCAGGCTTTGGACGCGTCGGCCGCGGCTGCGAGAGCGACGAGATACATCGTCGAAATTTCTCCGGACTGAAACATCGCGTCGACCCGGGCGGCCTCCGCCATCATGTCCGCGATTTCGTCATCCGAAAGCCGCTCGGAATAGGCCGCGGAAAGCTCGATCTTGGAATTGCATTCAACCATGACGCCACTCGATCCCGTTGATTTTTTCGCGCTTGTCCGGCCATCCCAATCTGCGAGTCGATCGGCGCGCATATGTTCGATATCGGCGATATTCCCTAAGATCTTCAAAGCTTTCGCTGGTCCGATGCGGAGTTGCTTAAAATGCGGTTAGCACTGCTCCTTATTGGATCGAAATCGGTGCGGCGGCCCTCATTCGGACCGCAACAATAGGTCGAGCCGGTTCAAAAATGCGCCCTGGCTTTTCAGGATTTTTGTGCGGGCAGTCGTGAGATCGAACCACGCGGCGCGATCAATCTCAGGAAAATTTTGCATTCGGCCCGAGCGCGGCGGCCATTCTATGCTGAATGGATTGCTAATAAGCGTCTCGGGATTCCAGTCGGCCTCTATCGCCCAAACATGAACGCTTTTTCCTCCGGCTTGCCGCACCGACCCGAGCGGCGTCATCGCGCCCTTCGGATGAAACCCTGTCTCTTCGGCGAACTCGCGCAATGCAGCTTTATATAGGTCTTCGCCGTCCCGAACTTCGCCTTTGGGCACGGTCCAGGAA
>JAEWCT010000167.1 GCA_023390485.1 Pseudomonadota bacterium | reverse complement strand
CGATATTCTCGTCAACTGCGCGGGCATCTGGGCGCCGGAACTGGGACGTATGGCCGGTGTCAATGTCCCGCTGCAGCCGTCGCACCATCAGTACTTCGTGACTGAAAAGATCGAGGGGCTTGCCCGTCATATCCCCGCAATCCGCGATACCGACTATCAAACCTACTTTAAGGAGGATGTCGGCGGCCTGCAGGTCGGCGGCTATGAATTCAATCCCATTCCGTTCGATGTCCCGAAGATTCCAGAGGGCCATGAGTTCAAGCTCATGGAGCCGAATGTCGATCACTTCGAGCCATTGCTCGAGCGCGCGATGGAGCTCGTCCCGGCGCTGCGAACGACAGGCGTGAAGACTTGGTTCAACGGCATCGAATCCTTCACCGAAGACGGGATGTTCATTCTTGGTGAAGCGCCGGAGGTAAAAAACTACTTCGTCGGTGCCGGTTTCAACGCATTCGGAATTGCAGCGGGTGGAGGCGCAGGCCGTGCGCTCGCCGAATGGATTGTTGAGGGCGAGCCCGCCTTCGATCTTTGGGCGGTCGACATTCGCCGCTTCGGAGACCATCATCGTTCGCGGCGCACGGTCCTTGCGCGCTCCCTCGAAGGCCAGGGCCATCACTACGCGATGGGATGGCCATACCTTGAATCCCAAGCGGCTAGGCCGCTGCGCAGAAGCCCACTCTATGACCGCTTGAAGGGCGACGGGTGCTCGTTCGGCGCGAAATATGGTTGGGAACGGCCGAACTGGTTTGCGCCGGCCGGTGTTGAGCCCCGCGACATTTACAGCTTCGATTACCAGAATTGGTTGCCTCACGTTGCGACCGAGCATAAGGCGACGCGATCGGGCGCGGCGATCTTCGACCAGAGCTCATTCGTTAAATTCCTGATCGAGGGGCCAGACGCGGAATCGGAGCTGCAGCGCATCTGCGCGAACGATATCGCGAAACCCGTCGGCAGCATTATCTATACGCAGATGCTCAATCGTAAAGGCGGCATCGAGGCCGATCTCACGGTCAGCCGGACTGGTGATCAAAGCTTCTACCTCGTCACGGGCACTGGTTTTGCTACACACGATGGGACGCACTTGCGCCGGAGCATTTCGCCGGGCGCGCGGGTCCATATTCAAAACGTCACGTCCGCCTACGCCTGCATGTCAGTGATGGGCCCAGCCTCGCGCGACATTCTGCAGCCGCTGGCCGAAGCCGATCTCGACAATGCGGCATTCCCATTTGCAACGAGCCAGCAGATCTTCATCGCCGGAGCGCCGGTCATTGCAGCCCGAGTGACTTTTGTCGGCGAGCTTGGATGGGAGCTCCATGTTCCAACGGAGTATGCGCTGACACTCTACGACGCGATCAAAGCCGCAGGCGCACCCTATGGCATCCGCAACGCCGGCTATCGCGCCATCGACTCGCTTCGGTTGGAGAAAGGCTACCGTGTCTGGGCCCACGATATCGGGCCTGACTATACGCCCTACGAGGCGGGTCTCGGATTTGCCGTTCGCCTGAAAAAGAACGCCGACTTCATCGGTCGCGACGCGCTCGTCAAGGCAAAGGAACGTCCACTGACACGCCGTCTCGTCACGTTCAGCGCCGATCCAGGCATCGTCCTGCTCGGACGCGAGACCATCTATCGCGACGGCGAACGCATTGGCTGGCTGACATCTGGCGGCCTCGGACACACCGTCGGACGCAGTATCGGTCTTGGTTACTTGCGATCCGAAAAAGGTTTGGACGACGCGACACTGAGCGCGGCCGGCAGCTACGAGCTTGAGGTCAGGACACGCAGAGTGCCGGCATCGCTCCATCTTGAACCGCTTTACGACGCGTCGGGAGAAAGGGTGCGCTCCTAGCTGATCGTGAGGCTTTCAGCCGATAGTAAACGCGAGCACCCGTGAGAAGGGGACTGAAATGGGAAGAAACTGTTGGCCTATTGCGTTCATTGCCGCTGCCGCGATGTCTGTTTCTGCCATGTCGGCAGGGGCTCGGGCGGCCGAATCCTCTGATCCGATCAAGCTTATTCTCAACGACTGGACCGGCGAGCTCATAAGCACGCATCTGATGGGCGAAGCGTTGAAGCGGCAGGGCTATAAGATCGACTACGTTCAGGCCGACGCGATGGCGGAATTCCAGGGCCTTCAAACGGGAGACCTTCATGTCGCCATGGAAGTCTGGTCGACGACGCAAAAGGACGTCTTCGACGATGCCCTGAAGACAGGCAAGGTCGAGAACATTGGCGAAAGCGGCATGAAGGCGCGCGAGGAGTGGTGGTATCCTGAGTACATGAAAGAGAAATGTCCGGGCCTGCCGGATTGGAATGCCTTGAAGCAACCCGATTGCATCAAGGCATTTTCTACGCCCGATACGGCGCCAAAAGGCCGTTATCTCGGCGGTCCGGTGACATGGGCCGGGTTCGATGACGAACGCGTCGCCGCCCTCGGCCTCGACTTCGAGGTGGTTCACGCGGGCACCGACGCCGCTCTCTTCGCCGAGTTGGAATCCGCCTACAAGCGCAAAGCGCCCATCCTTCTCTGGATATACGCGCCGCATTGGGCGCCCGCCGTCTATAAAGGTGAGTGGGTTGAGTTTCCGCCGTATACGCCTGAGTGCTACGCCGAAAAGAAGTACAACTGCGGCAAGCCGCACGGACCGATCTGGAAGGCTGCGTGGACGGGCGTGAAAACCAAATGGCCCAAGGCGCACGACGCCATCACGAAGTTTTCCATCTCGACCGATGAAATGAACAAGCTCGTCTACAAGGTCGATCGCGACAAGGAAAGCGTCGAGGACGTCACGAATAAGTGGCTCGACGAGAACGAAGCACGCTGGAAAGCTTGGTTCCAATAACAGCAGCGGCCGCCGGTTGCTGACCGTCGCCACCTTCCTCAACGGATCACGAATGGTCTCGGAAATGAAAAAAGACATACAAAATATGTCCGAGAACTCGGTCAAACTGAGCTGCCTGAATATCTGGAAGCTCTATGGGCCGCATCCGGATCGTTTAGAGAACGAAGAGGAAGTGCGCGCGGCAGCCGGCGATCGCCACACGTTTACCGCGTTGCGCAATGTCAGCTTGAACGTGCGGCGGGGCGAAATCTTCGTCGTGATGGGCCTGTCGGGTTCCGGCAAGTCCACCCTTCTACGGTGCCTGACGCGTCTGGTCGAGCCGAGCTTCGGCGAAGTTCTTCTCGATGGCGTCAATCTGATGTCGCTACCGGCGAAAGACCTTATGGAAATTCGCCGGCATAAGATGGCGATGGTCTTTCAGAGCTTCGCTCTGCTGCCACATCTCTCGGTCGCCGAGAACATCGCACTTCCGCTTCGCATTCGCGGCGATAGCGGCAGTAGGATCGAAAGCGTTGTTTCGGAGTTGACGGCCCTCGTCGGCCTCTCCGGAATGTCGAAGCGCCTGCCGCACCAGCTGTCGGGAGGCCAACAGCAGAGAGTTGGACTGGCGCGAGCGCTCGCCGGTAATCCTGAATTCCTTCTGCTGGATGAGCCGTTTTCGGCGCTCGACCCGCTTATTCGCCGTGAACTTCAGGACGAATTGATCGGGCTGCAGTCCCGGCTCCATAAAACCATGATCTTCGTGACGCACGATTTCAACGAAGCCGTACGGATCGGCGATCGGATCGTCATCATGAAGGACGGCGAGGTCGTGCAGTCCGGGACACCGGAGGAGATCGTCGCCGAGCCGGCAAACGACTACGTCGGCTCATTCGTCTCCGGTGTGGATCGTACGCGCGTCATCACATGCGGGCGGATTGCGGCACCGGCCACGGCTGCTGCCTACGCGGTCACGGTCAAGGCAAGCAGCAAGGTGGCCGACGCCGCGAACGCGATTGCGGCTGCGAACGGTGCCGTTGGAGTGGTTGGCGATAATGGGTCCGTGAAGGGCGAGATCGATGCAGGCGCCGTCTTGCGCATGGTTTCCGCGGTTCGGCCTGCGGGGTCCGACGCATGATCCGTGATGAATCAGCCTTTCCTATCGAGAACCGATTTGTTGTCGCGACAGCGACCATCATCGTGCTCGCGTGGGTGTCGTGGAAGTTCCCGATCGCGGCGACCTATCCCGCGTCTTGGAAATGGCCGCTCGATCAGTATTTGACGACGTGGCTTAAACTTTTGGTCGAGCAGATTTCCTTCATAACGCGCGGGATCGCGCACATTCTCGAGTTGCCCCTCGACTTTGTGGTCGCGCTGCTCGCAAAGGGCTTCGAAATTCCGATTGGCTCCGGCGGCATCGTTCTGCCGCCGCTGTCATGGTTGGGTGTAAGCGCGACGTTCGTATGGGTTGGCTATTACGTCGGCGGTCTGCGCCTCGCCATTTTGCAGGCCGCCTGCTCAGCTTACCTTGTGCTCTTCGGGCAATGGGATGCCGCCATGGTCACGCTGGCGTCGGTTCTCGTCTGCGTCCCGATCGCGGTCGGCTGCGGTTTGCTGGTTGGTGTCTTGGGCTACGCGCGGCCGAAGCTCAATCAGTGGCTCCTGTCGCCGGGTCTCGACATCATGCAGACTGTGCCGGCGTTCGCATATCTCATTCCGACGCTGTTGCTGTTCGGCTTCGGGCCGGTCGCAGCCATGATCGCAACCGTCATTTTTGCTCTCCCGCCGATGGCACGCGTGACCACTCTGGCGTTGAACCAGACGCCCATGGAAATCCGCGAGCTCGGCAAGATGGTCGGCTGCACGGAGCGTCAGATCATCTGGCGGATCCTGCTTCCCTCGTCTCTTCCAACGCTGCTCGTCGGTCTCAATCAAACCGTCATGATGACGCTCAACATGGTCATCGTCGCATCCATGATCGGTGCGGGCGGCCTGGGTTTCGATGTTCTCCGCGCGCTCCGGCAACTCGATATCGACCGGGGATTTGGATCTGGCCTTGCCATCGTCGTTCTTGCCGTGATGCTCGACCGCCAAGGGGTCGCCGTCGTAAATGCAGCAAAGCCAACGGCTGCCACATCGAAGACGCTTCCCATGGCACTCGCCGTTCCGGTTCTCTTCGTGTTGCTCACGACGTTTCTCTGCCTGCACTTCGACTGGCTTCGTGAATTTCCGAAAGCGCTTCGCCTTTCCACGGGCGGCGTGCTGAACGAGGCAGTGAGCTGGATCACCGTCAACTATTTCGACACTATCGAAGCCATCCGGATTTTCGTGCTCACGCACTTGATGAATCCCATCAAGATTACCCTCACGAGCGCGCCTTGGCTTCTTGTCTCCGGACTGGTGACGGTTTTTGCCTATTTCCTCGGCGGCGTGCGGATGGCGTTTCTCAGCGCGTTCGTATTTGCGTTTTGTCTAGCCTCCGGTCTTTGGGAGAAGGCGATGATTACCGTCTATCTTTGCC
>JAEWCT010000146.1 GCA_023390485.1 Pseudomonadota bacterium | reverse complement strand
CGGGGGGACTGTGAGCGAATTCGGCGCTCTTTCGGCTGTAAGGGGAGAAGGTCGCGGAGTCGTCCAGCGATGCATCGGTCGTCGTGAGCAGGCAGACCTCGGTTGAGGCCGGACCCAGGATTTCGCTCAGGATTGATGCCAGCTCGCTCGTCCGATCGCCGACCAATCCGGACGTCAGGTTGGCCGGATCGACAAAGAGATGGTTGAAGCGCGTGATCGCGCGCGCGACTTCGGCGAGATGGCGATATCGCTGCCGGCGCGCCTCCATCAGCGCATGCGGAACCTTTGCGGCGAGTCGAAAGTGAAATGAACTCGTGCCCGTCAATGGCACGTCGAGCGTCGCGACGCTCTCGATCGCTTGGCGCCAATGCTCCTCGGCTTCGCGAAAAGCAACGTCCGCTTCGCTGCGATTCTCAAGGATCAGATGCGCGAGGCCGGCGTTCGAACGGCTTGCGGCGATGACCGGCGCGGGAGACGTCGCGCCCTCGAGCATTGCCTCCGCACGAAGCCACGAGCGCGCAGCGGCAATGATCTCTGCACGCCCCAATGCCGCGAAAGCACTGACGGTTTGTTGCGTCCAATTTTCGATTTGGTCCACAGGCACGCGCATATTTTCAATTTCGGAAGAGATTTACCGATCCCCCTAATAACAAACAGAATTCGCTTTTCCCCGACAGAATGCAACCGAATTCGACCAATATTACCCAAAGTAGGTTCGCAACTGCGATATAATGTCTAACCGCCCTAAATACCGATAGAATCTGGTTTTTGTGCCTGCGAAACGGTCAAAACCGTTTCCTTTTGGTGATTTTTTTGGCTTGCAGGTAATTTCACGTCCCATAACATGTCCCAGTCGGATCAATTGCGGTAATTTCTGGTTTAAATTGGTTTTTGTCGCAAAATCATCTACTTGCGTCTCGCCAACGCCGCTTCCGACGGGGAACGTGTCCTTTTGGGCCATGCGACTGCGACGCTCGCTGGTCCAACCGGGGGATCAATCACTGCACGAACTTAATCAATAAACAGGCTTCGTCGGAGCGATCATGGCTACAGAAACTGGAACGCTAACTGCGGGCGGCGAGCTAAACGCTCCGTCCGGTCAACTCGTACGAGCCATCGACTGGAGGGGAGCATTTTGGGTCGCGAGTGGCGTCCCGGCTCTCGTCTTGTTTTCGATCGGCGGAATCGCGGGCGTTGCGGGAAAGGTTGCCTTTCTCGTCTGGTTCGCATCGATGATAATGGGCTTCATACAGTCCTTCACTTACGCGGAAATTGCCGGTCTCTTTCCCAATAAGTCCGGCGGCGCGTCGGTCTACGGTGCGGCGGCGTGGGTCAGATATTCGAAGCTGATCGCGCCGTTATCCGTCTGGTGCAATTGGTTCGCCTGGTCGCCGGTGCTCTCGCTCGGATGTTCGATCGCGGCTGCTTACATCCTTAATTCACTTGCACCGATCCCGCCCGCGGACGCACCGCAGGTCGCGGCATGGATCAGCGCGCACGCCAATTCGATCCCCTTGGATTCGCCTCGCATCGCCGAGTGGCTTGCAGCCAACCACGGCAAAGCGGCCGCCGATGCCGTGGCAGCTCTGCTTTCGTCGGATGCCGTCGCCGCGCTGACGCCGGAGGCTCGCAACTGGTCCCTCTTCCATGGAACGCTCGGACCGGTGTCGTTCTCGTTCAACGCCGCGTTCTTCATCGGCGCGGTGCTGATGCTGATCACGTTCGCCATTCAGCACCGGGGCATTCTCGGTACCGCGAGCGTACAGAAATATATCGGCCTCGCGGTGATCATTCCGATGCTCATCGTTGGAGTTGTTCCCATCATCACGGGCCAAATCAACTGGTCCAACTTCACGCCTATCGAACCGCTGAAGGCCGCCTACGCACCAGAGATGGGCCATTGGGACATCGCCGGCTGGACGCTCATTCTTGGCGCCATGTTCATCGCCGCGTGGTCTACGTACGGCTTTGAAACGGCGGTTTGCTACACGAGCGAGTTCCGCGATCCGGGCCGGGATACCTTCAAGGCGATCTTCTACTCGGGTCTGCTTTGCCTCGTGCTCTTCACGCTCGTCCCCTTCACCTTCCAAGGGGTTTTGGGCCTTGAAGGCATGCTTGAGCCGTCAATCGTCGATGGCTCCGGCGTCGCTGCGGCCATGGCCAACATGGTCGGCCACGGCGGACTGCTTACGAGCCTGCTCGTCATGCTAATGATCCTGGCGCTCATGCTCTGCCTGATGACCGCGATGGCCGGATCGTCGCGCACGCTCTACCAGGGTTCGCGCGACGGCTGGTTGCCGCGCTACCTTAGCCACGTCAACGAGCATGGCGCACCGACGCGCGCGATGTGGACCGATCTCGTGATCAATCTCTTGGTCCTCGCGATCGCCTGCGCTGACGCCACGAGCTTCTTCTTCATCCTCGCGGTTTCCAACTGCGGGTACATCATCTTCAACTTCCTGAACCTCAATTCGGGTTGGATCCATCGTATCGACAATGCGGACGTTCCTCGTCCGTGGCGCGCACCGACGTTCGTGCTCGCTCTCGGTGCGCTGTTCGCCTTCGTCAACGCCGTCTTCATGGGTGCCGGTGCGAAGGTCTGGAACCCCGCTGCCCTGTGGGCTGGGTTCATTACCGCGTCGCTGATCATTCCAGTCTTCTGCTTCCGTCACTACGTGCAGGATAAGGGCGTCTTCCCGGCCCACATGCTGGAAGATCTGGGGCTCAGCCACGCCGATCTCAAAAAGCGGAAAGCCGGGGCGCTTCCCTATATCGTCCTCGCGGCCGGTCTAGCCGTCGTCCTCGCGTCGAACTGGTTCTTCCAGCTACCTGCCTAAAGAAAATGTGGGCCGGGGCGGTTTCCTCCACCGCTCCGGTCTGCTCTGATCACTTTCCGCAGGCCCCACGTGGTTTTGACGGAAACAGGGAGTTCTTGATGACACTGAGCACGATCAAAAGCCGACCAATCTATCCGGGTCTCACCCCGGATCTCAATGCGCGCAGCAACATCATCGTCTCGGACAAGGCGGGGGCGGAGGCGGTCGCCGAGATGCTTTCGCGCGCCGACGGCAACTTCGCAAAACGGACGACCGTCATTCTCGCCGACACTCTTGCGGATAACGATCGGCAAGCGATCGCTCGCGAACTCGCGCCAGCGACCATCGAATTTCACGCAACTCTCGCGGACGGCATCGCGCGTCTGCGGCAGTTGCTCCACGGAGCGCCCATGGGCTTGCGCCTTTATGCGGCGGGCTCCGAACCTCTCATCGGCTTCGTCGTGCAGGCCGGCGGCGAATTCTCGATCGATCATCTGTCAATCCGAACCGAACATCGCGGCACGCTGATGCGCCGCGTGCAATGCGTTCACTGCAAGCACTTCATCGAGAACGTTACGACCAACCCGGTGAAATGCGGTCATTGCGGCATCACCTTGCTGGTGAGGGATCATTACTCGCGCCGCCTCGCGGCATTCCAGGGCGTGTGCATCGACGCCGAAGTTCCAGGCGACATTCCTCCGACGGAGTCCTTGTATCAATGAGCGGAAATCTTCTCCGGCGCGTTCGCGTCGCCGAGGTCGAGCCGGTGGCAAACCGCATCAAGCGCTTTCGGTTCGTCGATATCGACAATGCTCCGCTCTCGGAATTTTCTGGCGGCTCGCACATATCGGTCGTCATGCACTCGGGCGACCGGCTGATGCGCAATCCCTACTCTCTCATGGGTTCGCCGACGGATACGTCGAGCTATCAGATCAGCGTCTTGAACGTCGACCCATCACGCGGCGGCTCGAGGTTCATGCACGAGAACGTGAAGGTCGGTTCGGAACTCGAGATCGGGCAGCCGCTCAATCTCTTTCCTCCGGCCAAGCTTGCAAAGAAACATGTGTTCGTTGCAGGCGGCATCGGCATCACGCCCTTCATGGCGATGATGAACGAGCTTGATGGGCTCCATGCCGATTTCGAGCTTCACTACGGCGTTCGTTCGCTCGACGACGGCGCCTACTGCAAATATCTGCAATCGCGTTACGGTTCGCGCGTCAACGTCTATCGCCAGGATCAGGGCCAGCTGATCCCGCTCGAGACCGTTTTGAGCAGTCAGCGTCTCGGCACGCATATGTACGTCTGCGGGCCAAAGCCGATGATCGATTGGGCTTTGCAAACGGCTCGGCTGCTCGGCTGGCCGGACGAGAACGTGCACTCCGAACAGTTCAGTGCTCCGCCTCCTGGCAAGCCGTTCGTCGTCAAGCTCGCCCGTTCGGGCCGCGACATCGTCGTGAGCGGCCACCAGAGCATTCTCGAAGCGCTCGAAGAGAATGGCGTCGACGCACCGTTTCTCTGCCGTGGCGGCGCGTGCGGCCAATGCCAGACCGAGGTTCTCGCCTGCGACGGCTTCATCGAGCACAACGATCATTACCTGACCGAGCCAGAGAAAGTCAGCGGCAAGAAGATCATGATCTGCATGTCTCGCATTCCAAGTGGATCAATCACGCTCGATCTCTGATGCGCAATTTCAAAAATTCTTCCCGGGAGACCCTGGTATGGGACTGACATTTAAAGACGAGACTTTTCGAGACGATTTCACGTACACAAACAGTCCTCAAAACATTCGACGCTTTCCGTTTCCGTTCATCGAAGATCAATACCGGTACTCGGTCAACATCGAGCCGCACACGCCGGGCCCGAAGGGATCTCCCTTTGAATTCCCCTTCGATATCGACGAGCACTACGTCTCCGAAATGCGCGATCGCGCTCTAGTTCTCGAAGCGGATCCGCTCAGATGCCAGGCGCTGCCGCACATGATGACGGCGCAGTGGGACATGCTCGAACTCGTCATGACGTCGCTCGCACGCGATTATCCCGAGCATTTCACGCTGCACCGCGACGGCTCCGCGTGGCATTGGATCAACCGGCCGCTCGGCATCGACCAGAAGTTCACGTTCCTCGATGCGAGCACGCTGCCCTTCGAGCCGATGGAATATATCGGACGTCAGGTGCAGGGCGATTTCTCGATCCAAGACCAGCGCGATAACCAGCTCTGGATGGATGCCGGCATCATCACTTCACAGGCCGACTGGTCGCTCGATTTCGATGTCGGCATGAACTTCTTCGAATGGCACGGGCCCGTTCCGCTGGCGCATGAGGCCGGTGTGTTCGAACGCGCGCTCAAATTCCTTCTCAATCTGCAGATCGGCAAGCCGGTTCGGCGCTTGAATTGGACGATGACGATCAATCCGCGCCTCGATACAAGCCCGGAAAATTTCCACAAGTGGGGCCGGGACCGCATGACGGTCACGCCGGAGAACATCGGCAAGAAGCTGCATCTGCGCGTCGAGATGCAGGGGCTCTTCAGACTGCCGCGTTCGAACGCGATCCTGTTCTCCATTCGCGGCTATCTGATGAGCCTCGAGCAGATCGTGACGGTGCCTAAATGGGGCCGCCGCCTGCCGCGCGTTCTACGTTCGCTCCCGCCGGAGCTCGTCGAATACAAAAGCCTTGGCCGCTTCCGCGAAATGGCAATCGATTACCTTTCGAAATACGACGACGGCGCCCCAACTTCGCCTGGCGGAGGTCCGGACTAAGCAATCCTTTCGACGACAGACTCCACGCAGAACCTATCAAAAAACAAGCAAGAGGTAGTGCTCATGTCCCTAGCCGATTTGCCACGCCAGTCCATTCTCAATGATCGCCACCGGGCGAACGGCGGGGATCTCGACTCCGTGTCGTGGAACAACATGCCGCTTCCGCAAACGTATGCGACCGATCCCTATGCGGAAACCGAAGCTGTTCGTTGCCGGGCGGGCCTTTTCGACGTTTCTTCGCTGCAAATCTTGAACGTGTCGGGTCCCGACGCGACGAAGCTGCTCAATTACGTGCTGACGTCCGACATCTCCAAAGCCAAGCCGGGCGACTCGCATATTTCCAATATCGTCAACGAAAACGGCGGCCTGATCGACGACGTCCTCATCTACGTGGACAGCCCGACCGAGTATCGGCTTTCGCATGGTGCGGGAAAGCTCGAAGAGGTGATCCGAGCGCACGCGCCCAAGTACAACGTCAAGGTCGAGCGGGACGACGATGTCCATATTCTGGCCCTGCAGGGCCCGCTTTCACTCGAGATCCTCGCACCACACACGCCGATGGATCTTGCCGGACTTGGCTACTTCAAGCATGGAACGTCGACGCTGTTCGGCACGCCCGTGCGTCTGTCTCGCGGCGGTTATTCGGCCGAGCTTGGATATGAAGTTTTTTGCGCGGCCAAGGATGCTCACAAGATGTGGGATTCCATCCTGGCTGCCGGCAAGGACAAAGGCCTTATTCCGGTTTCGTGGGCATGCCTCGACATCGTGCGCGTCGAAGGCGGCTTGCTGTTCTTCCCCTACGAGATGACGAACGAAGATACGACGCCTTGGGAAGTGAAGGCCGATTGGACGGTCGATCTCTCGAAGCCGGATTTCATCGGCAAGAAGGCGCTGGTTGAGAAAAAGGGCAAGGAGCGCACCCTCGTTGCGGGCCTCGAAGTCGACCATACGAAGGCGATCGCTCCCGGCTCCAAGATCACCGCCAATGGCAAGCAGGTCGGGGTCGTCACCAGCACGACGTACAGCGAGCATCTGATGAAATCGCTGGCAATGGCGCAAATCGAACCCGCTTACACAAAGCTCGGCACGGAACTCGTTGTTCATGACGACGGCGACTGGCCGGCGACTGTCGTGCGGATGCCGTTCTACGACCCTCTCCGCCTCCGCACGCATCCGCGCGATAAAGCCTAACCCACCTACCTACGCAAACAGAGAATCCTAGCGAATAGAATTTTCGGAAGGACACAACATGGCAGAGCGAATAGCTATTATCGGCGCCGGTCCCAGCGGCATGGCGGTTTTGCGCGCGTTCGAAAGCGCAAGGCGCCAGGGAGCGGACATCCCCGAAATGGTCTGCTACGAGCGGCAGAAAGATTGCGGGGGTATCTGGAACTACACGTGGCGCACGGGCACAGACGAGTTCGGCGAGCCGGTTCACGCGAGCATGTATCGCTACCTTTGGTCGAATGGACCGAAGGAATGCCTGGAGTTCGCCGACTACTCATTCGAAGAGCACTTCGGGCGTCCGATACCATCGTTCCCGCCGCGGGCCGTCTTGCACGACTATATCAAGGGCCGCATCGAACGCAGCGGCATCATGCACTACATCAAGCTCAGCACCACGGTTCGCAACGTCACCTTCAACGAAGAGACACAAAAGTTCACCGTCACGGTGAAGGATCTGGTCGCCGATACGATCTCGTCATCGGAATTCGACTACGTCTTCTGCGGCAGCGGCCATTTCTCGACGCCGAACATTCCGGAATTCCCGGGTCTCACTCACTTCCTTGGGCGCACGCTGCACTCGCACGACTTCCGCTCGGCGGACGAATTTGCGGGCAAGGACGTTCTGTGCGTCGGCGCCAGCTACTCGTCGGAAGACATCGGCATTCAGTGCTATAAGTATGGCGCCAAGTCCGTCACGTTCTCGTGGCGCACGAAGCCGATGGGATTCAAATGGCCCGCCCGCATGGACGAAGTTCCCTTGCTGGAGCGCGTCGAAGGCAAGACGGCCTATTTCAAGGACGGCTCGAAGAAAGACGTCGATGCGATCATTCTGTGTACGGGATATTTGCACCACCATCCTTTCATGGAAGACTCGCTGCGCCTCAAGTCACGCAACCGCTACTATCCGCCGAACCTCTACAAGGCCATTTTCTGGATCGACAATCCGAAGCTGATGTACATCGGCATGCCGGATCAGTTCTACACGTTCAACATGTTCGACGCGCAGGCGTGGTACGCGCGCGACGTCGTGCTTGGACGCATCAAGCTGCCGCCGAAGTCGGATATGATGGACGATATGCATAAGTGGACCCAGATGGAAGAAGCCATCGCGGACGCTGAAGGCGCAATCGACTTCCAGACGGAATATGTCCGCGATCTAATCGCTCCAACGGACTACCCGCGCCTCGACGTCGACGCCGTCGCGAAGATGTTCAAAGACTGGGAACATCACAAGATGGAAGACATCCTGACCTATCGCGACCGCTCGCACAAATCAACGCTGACCGGCACGCAGGCACCCATCCATCACACGCCCTGGATGAAAGCCACCGACGACTCGATGGAAGCGTTTCTCAACCAGCCGACTAAGATGGCCGCCGCCGAGTAGCCCGGCGGTAGCATCAGAAGCCCAACAATGGACCGGCCACGCACGGCCGGTCCATCCCCCATTCCAAAATAAGAGGGCAAGATGAGCAGCAATGCAGTTCTAACGTCCCCTGCCCGGCCGAAACTCTTCGTTCCAGGGCAATCGTCGCTCGAGCCGGGCGTCGAACGCTACGTCTTGAAAGGCGGCGGCACCGCCGTTTTCGAACTCGACAAGGGAGACCGTGTCGAAATCAGTCCGCTCGAAGGCGGGCAGAGCGTCGAGATCGCGGCGTTCGCGCCGGGCGGCAAGAGCGACCTCGGGGCGCTCGGTCTCAAAGGACGCGGCAAACCGGAAGGCATTCAGCGTGCGCTCGAAGCTGATAGCGAAGACGCACAACGCGTTCGCTTTGGATTGTTCCGGCGCGGGCTCGATATCGGACGCGTCAAGGCTGCAAGCGTGCTCGGACCGGATTGTGTTCCGGGCGACGTCGTCGCGCTGCATGTGGAACGGCCGGTCCTCGCTGTCTTCGGCGCGCCGGCTGAACCGATGGTCGTCTGGGAGCAGACGCCAGCGACCGATATCCTGGTTTTCATCCGGCGCGCCAATCCCCGCCTGCTCAATGAAGCCAAACTTCCAGACCCTATCGCCGAGCCGCGTCTCGACATTCGCATCAACATTGCAAGCGCGGAAAGCTTCGAGGTCCGCGAAGGCGAATACATTCAAATCATCGACGTGCAGGGCCGGCAGTGCTCGGACTTCCTCGCCTTCAACCGCAGCGCGCTCGACCGCGGCGACGTCATGGGTCTCGACTCGACGACCACGCGATCGATGCTTGGCGCCGCGTATCCGAAGCCGGGTCTTTTTTCAAAGTTCTTCGACAGAGATCGCAATGCCCTCGTCGAAATCGTGCAGGATACGGTCGGTCGTCACGACACGTTCAACCTCGCGTGCACGACACGTTACTATGAGGATATGGGCTATTTCGGGCATCCGAACTGCACCGACAATTTCAACGAGGCGCTCAAGAATTACCCGATCGGCAGCTACAAAGGCTGGCCGGCGATCAACTTTTTCTACAACACCAACGTCGACTGCCATAGCAACATATGGTCCGACGAGCCGTGGTCTCGTCCCGGCGACTACGTGATGATGCGCGCGCTGACGGATCTCGTTTGCAGCACGTCCTCATGCCCTTCCGACATTGATGCTTCCAACGGCTGGAACCTGACCGAGATACACGTTCGGGTCTATCCGAAGGATACCCCCTTCAAGCGCTCGATCGGATTCAGAATGACACCAGATGCACCCCTCCAGCTGACAAGAGAATCGGGATTTCACCCGCGCACGTCTGCTCTCACCCGCAACTTCGGCGAATACCGCGGCTTCTGGGTGCCGCACTGCTTTGCAAATGCGGGGCCGATCGAGGAATATTGGGCGTGCCGCGAGGGCGCCGTGATCATGGACTTGTCGCCCCTCAGGAAGATGGAGGTGCTTGGACCGGATTCCGAGCAGTTCCTGCAAGGGCTCATCACGCGCGACGTCCGCAAGCTATCGGTCGGGCAAATCTATTATACGCCCATGTGCTACGAGCACGGTGGAATGGTGGACGATGGAACGCTCTTCCGGTTGGCCGAGAACAATTTCCGCTGGGTCGGCGGCGATGATGCGAGCCTAATCTGGCTCAAAGAGCAGCTCGCTAAGACCAACTACAATGTGCACCTCAAGACTGCGACAGCCGAAATCAACAACGTCGCCGTCCAAGGTCCGAAGTCGCGGGAAATTCTGCAGTCCATCATCGAGACACCGGCCGGCCGGCCGACGATGCAGGAACTCGGCATTTTCCGCTTCACTGTCGGACGCATCGGCGGCGTTGCGGGCATTCCGGTTCTCGTCTCGCGGACCGGCTACACGGGCGAGCTCGGATACGAAGTTTTCTGCCATCCCAAGGATGCGCCTGCGGTTTGGGATAAGATCATGGAAGCCGGCGCGCCATTTAAAATTCAGCCATTCGGATTCGATGCACTCGACATGGTTCGCATCGAAGCCGGCCTCGTCTTCGGTGGACATGATTTCGACTCGACGACCGATCCGCTTGAAGCGGGCATCAGCTTTACGGTACCGACGAAGAAAGAAGAAGACTACATCGGCAAGGCGGCGATCGAGAAGCGTCGGGCCAATCCGCTCCGGAAGCTGGTCGGCCTTGAGATCCAGGGCAATGAGAAGCCCTCGCACGGAGATCCGGTTTTCGTCGGCCGGGCGAACGTCGGCCTGGTGACGAGCGCGATGCGTTCGCCTCTTCTCAAGAAGACGCTGGCGTTCGCACGGGTGGACGTCACGCATTCGGCTCCGGGAACAGCGCTCGAAATCGGGCGGCTCGACGGCCTGCAGAAACGGTTCAAGGCAACGGTTGTACCGTTCCCGTTCTACGATCCGGAGAAAAAGCGCGTCAAAATGTAAGGCGCTGCATAGCTCTCATGCGAAAGTGACGGCCGCCAGCGATGGCGGCCGTTTCGCATCTTGCGTCCAAGGCGTGCAAAGGAGTAAACGCGCCGAACCCACGGAGGCGCGAAATGTTTCAGGCGATCCTGATTGAGAAAGACGGCGAGCGCGCAACACCTCGTCTTGCGAAGCTCGACAAAGCGGCGCTGCCAGATGGCGACGTGACGGTCCGCATCAGTCATTCGACGCTCAACTACAAAGACGGCCTTGCGATTACCGGAAAAGGACCGATTATTCGTTCCTTTCCGATGGTGCCCGGCGTGGACTTCGCGGGCGTCGTCGAGGAGAGCAGCAACGCGCGTTTCAAAGCAGGCGATGCGGTTCTGCTCAACGGGTTCGGCGTCGGCGAAGGTCACTGGGGCGGCTTATCCCAATATGCACGTGTGAAGGGCGACTGGCTCGTTCCGCTTCCCAAAGGCTTGAACCCGGCGCGCGCGATGGCGCTCGGCACGGCGGGCTATACGGCGATGCTCAGTGTCAAGGCGCTCGAACGCCAGGGCGACACGCCGGACAAAGGCGAGATCATCGTGACGGGCGCCGGTGGCGGCGTCGGCGGCGTCGCCGTTCTCCTTCTTTCGCGTCTTGGTTTCGATGTCGCCGCTTCTACCGGCCGCGTCGAAGAAGCCGAATACCTCAAAGGTCTGGGGGCGAAGACAATCATAGATCGTAAAACGCTGTCGGAGCCAGGCAGACCTTTGCAATCGGCTCGCTGGGCCGGCGCCGTCGATAGCGTCGGCAGCCACACGCTTGCGAATGTTTGCGCGAGCATGAAAGACGACGGCGTCGTCACCGCATGTGGCCTTGCGCAGGGCTTGGACTTCCGGACGACGGTCGCCCCCTTCATTCTGCGCGGCGTTACGCTCGTTGGCATCAACTCCGTCTACCGCTCCATCGCGGATCGCACGACGGCTTGGGAGCGTCTCGCCCGCGAGATCGACTTCGATAAGCTCGATGACATGACCCGCACCATTCCCTTGGATCAGGCAATCGCAGCCGCTGGCGATCTTCTCGCCGGAAAAGTGCGCGGCCGTCTGGTCGTCGACACAGGTATCCGCTCGTAACGTCTTTCAGCATTCGTAACCTCAAGGAATTACCCATGCCATTTCTTCGATTTGATCTCATCAAAGGGCGCACCGACGACGAGATTGCGACGCTGCTCGACGCGGCGCACGACGCCATGCTCGAAGCGTTCAAGGTGCCGGTTCGCGACCGCTATCAGATCGTTCACGAACATGACCGGAGCCGCGTGCGGATCGAGGATACCGGCCTCGGCATCGAGCGCACCGAGAAGGTCGTTCTCATTCAGGTGACGAGCCGGCCGCGTTCAACCGAAGAGAAGCAGGAATTCTACCGCCTGCTGACGGAGGCGCTTTCCAACCGTTGCGGCATCGCGCCGAGCGATGTGATGGTCAACTTCGTCATCAATACGGATGCCGACTGGTCGTTCGGAAACGGCGAAGCGCAGTTTCTGACAGGTAAGCTTTCATAATTGCAGAGGCTGCGCCGTGCATCTGGTTCAAGATCCGAATGCCGCCGCTGCGGCGACGATTACATTCGATCAGTTTCTCGCGGTCGATATCCGCGTCGGTACGATCGTTGCCGCCGAATCTTATCCGGAAGCAAGAAAGCCAGCGCTGAAGCTCAAAATCGATTTCGGCAGCGGCATCGGCGTGAA
>JAEWCT010000144.1 GCA_023390485.1 Pseudomonadota bacterium | reverse complement strand
GGTTTCAACGTGTCCAATCGGATAGTGTTCCGCACTGTCGGTCCCAATCCCTTTCTCCATTCGCAATCCGTGATCGGCCGCACATGAAGTTCACGGACGCATTCATCCGAAATTCAGAAGACAAATCAGAAAAAAGGGCTTGCACGGCATGCAGGTCAATTCGCTCGTGCGAAGCGTTTCACGGGGTGGATGATGGAAAAATTTCGCGTGGTCGTCTGGTGTGAATCCTGTCGTGGCGACGACGAGGGATGCTTCGGCGGAGGCAACGAAGTGATCCAGGGCGCCTTCGAGTCGTTTGAAGCGGCGGAGCAGGCGGGCCTTCATTACTGTGCGGACTTGCCGTACCAATATCGCATCGTTCATGCGGGGCCGGTCTAGGCGCGCAAAAGGCCGCTTTCCTGGCTCATGGCCTCTTTCAACGTTTGTTGGGCCATCTGCAGTTTTCGGATCATATCCTCATAGTCGACGGCCTGATCCAAGGCTTCGGCGAGAAGATAGTCAGCCTGCTGCACTTTAGCTTCGAGACGCGCAATGCGGGTTCGCGCATCGAATAGCTCGGCAGGCTCATTATTGCTGACTACGAGACTTTCAACGGTCATGTCTGGCTCCCGGTCGCGCGTTCCATCGCCAACGCGGGAATCGATTGTGGGTTCCGCGCGCATTTTCCGTCCTGCGGCGGAACGGTGACTATCGGTTCCAGTTTCTTCGCCCTGCGCAGTCCCGCCTCCCCCCAAAGCTTCGTTGTCCACCAGAAAGCGCTCAACAATCTAAGCTAGAACTTATTTTTCTGTTGCATCCAATGCGAGTATATAGGATTTGATTACTATCTCAGGTCGTGGGACGGGTGAGGGGCATATGGCAGCGCGAAGACGGACGGCACTTATCACCGGCGTGGCCGGGCAAGACGGATCGTACCTCGCGCGTCTCCTTCTGCAGCAGGGCTATGAGGTTCACGGGATTAAGCGGCGGTCCTCGTCCTTCAATACGGAGCGCATCGACGATCTCTATTCCGATCCGCGGGAGCGGGTAACGCGCTTTCATCTCCACTACGGGGATTTGACGGATACGACGAACGTTATCCGGCTCGTTCAGGAAATTCGGCCTGATGAAATCTACAATCTCGCCGCGCAAAGTCACGTCGGCGTCAGTTTCGAAACGCCGGAATACACGGGCAATGCCGATGCGCTCGGGACGTTGCGGTTGCTCGAGGCGATCCGCATTCTAGGCCTCGCGGGATCGACCCGCTTCTATCAAGCCTCGACGTCGGAACTCTACGGTAGTGTCCGCGAGACGCCCCAATCGGAGACGACGCAGTTCTATCCGCGATCGCCATACGGCGTTGCCAAGCTCTATGCCTATTGGATTACGGTCAACTACCGCGAGGCCTACGGGCTGCACGCCTCGAACGGCATTCTTTTCAATCATGAAAGTCCGGTTCGGGGCGAAACCTTTGTCACGCGCAAGATTACGCGCGGCGTGGCCGCGATCGAGAAAGGCGTGCAGCGCACGCTTTATCTCGGCAATCTCGATGCGAAGCGCGATTGGGGTCATGCCCGCGACTACGTCGACGGCATGTGGCGCATGCTGCAGCAGGACGAGCCGGGCGACTATGTTCTCGCGACTGGCGAGACGCATTCCGTGCGCGAATTTATCGAACTCGCCTTCCAAAGAGCGGGCCGTCTGCTCCGCTGGGAGGGCGTAGGTGCCGATGAAGTCGGGCGCGATGCGAAGAGCGGCAGAGTGCTCGTGCGCGTCGATCCGGAATACTTTCGTCCGACGGAGGTCGATCTTTTGCTCGGCGACCCCTCGAAGGCCTTCGCCAAACTCGGTTGGCGGCACAAGACGTCATTCGCCGAACTGGTTGCCGAGATGGTCGATGCCGATTTGCGCCTCGTCGATCGAGAGAATTGGCGATTGGACCGGTCGGCCTAAGCGATCGCGATGTGCAGATGATTTACGATCTCTCGGGAAAACGCGTGTTCGTTGCCGGTCATCGCGGGATGGTGGGTGGCGCGCTTTTGCGCCGGCTGCAAAGCGAACCTTGTGATCTGCTGACGGTCGGGCGCGAGCGTCTTGATCTTCTCGATCAGGCCGCAGTTCGCAGTTTCATGTTCGAAGCGCGGCCCGACGCCGTTATCGTCGCCGCAGCCAAGGTCGGCGGCATTCAGGCGAACAGCACTTTCCCGGCGGAATTTCTTTACGAAAATCTCGCCATCGAGATGAATGTCATCCACTCCGCATTTCGCGCCGGCGTGGAGAAGCTGGTGTTTCTCGGGTCTTCCTGCATCTATCCGAAGTTCGCGCCGCAGCCGATACGCGAGGACGCGTTGCTCAGCGGTCCTCTCGAGCCCACCAACGATTGCTATGCCGTCGCGAAAATTGCCGGGCTAAAGCTCTGCGAAGCTTATCGTTCGCAATACGGGGCCGATTTCATTGTGGTGATGCTGACCAACCTTTACGGCCCCGGCGACAATTTTCATCTCGACACGTCGCACGTCATTCCGGCCCTTCTGCGCAAGGCGCATGAGGCCAAGCTCAGCGGTGCTACAACGGTTTCGATATGGGGCAGCGGCACGCCTCGCCGCGAGTTCGTGCATGTCGACGATGCAGCGGACGCGATTGTGCATCTGCTGACGACATATTCCGGCGCGCAGCACGTGAATATCGGCTCGGGCGAAGACATCACGATCCTGGAACTCATGAAGCTGATCTGCCGAGTGGTCGGATTTGAAGGGAAGATCGTCACAGATCCTTCGAAGCCCGACGGGACACCGCGCAAGCTTCTCGACGTTTCGCGTCTTTCAGCGAGCGGCTGGAAGCCACGCAAGCGTCTGAAGCAGGGTCTCGCGGAGACCTATGCATGGTATCTGCAAAACGCCGAAGGCATGCTGCAAAGGGCGTGAGCCATTCGGGCCGGTTGCTGGCCAGCTGGTTGCGGAGTTGCCGGCTCATTCTGGCTCGCTCAGGCTGCGCGCATCACCAGGGCTTGGCGGAATTTCGCTATGTCGCGCTCGCCTTGATCGGCGATGGCGCAGACACGTTGCACGACATCATCGGTCGAAAGCTCCGGAAATCGGCTGCGAGTTTCCGCGAGAATCTCGCTTATGATGCGCGCGAGTTTTTTCAGTTCATCTGAAGTGTAGCACGTGGTCTGCATGTCAATTCCAAGCCAATGAGTGCCGGCTCGTTTGCACCGAGCCGGCACCCTAACATTAGCGGGGCTTATGCCGCGCTCCGGAGGCGAAAACGTTGTCGATGGCCGGTGGTTCCCTCCCCGCGTCATGGTGGCCGCGGCCGGCGTTGGGGGTGTGTGTCCGGCGCAGCTCAATCTTTTATCGGGTTGGCGCCTTGGTTACGTCAGGCTTGACCATCAGCACCCAAATCAGATTGCTTAAGGGATGCCGACAGCAGCATTTGTGCTGAGTAGTTGTTGCCCATGGATCTACATGGCAACCTCTACCCCAGAGGTTTGATCGGCCGCCGGCAGAACCGCGCCGTCCCCAAATGGTTCTGTCAATGAGCGATAAGCTCAAAGAAGAGAGCGGCTTACGTGGCCGCTCTCTTTTTCTTTGTGCGGATTAATAAGCAGATTTCCCGGAACCACGTTCATCGCGCGCCGTTCTCCTAAGAAAAGTCGCTTGGAGGATCACGCCATGGCGTTGGAGCAACAGCACGATTTCATCGATGATGCCGATGAAGCTCTTGCGCGGCAGGAAGCGCGGCGCGTCACTTTGGTGGGCGTAGGCGTTGCATTCGTTCTCGGCATCGTGCTCGTTTCGGTTCTGATGTACGGGCGTATCCTCACCGACGACGCAGGGATTGTTTTGTCATCGCCTGCGGCGCTTGTCGCATCCGACGCTCCGAAGCCGAACACGCCTTAACCGAGGAGAGACGAACATGGCATTCTGGAGTGAAGGCCGCAGCTTCGATGCAGCTGTGAGGCGAACAGACAATACCCTCAACGTGCTGGTGGCCGTGCTGCTCATCGTGTTCGCGCTGTGCGTGACAGCCTATTATTATGGGCAGATGAATCCGAGAGTGGCGCCTCAGACAACGAGTGCTCCTGCAGCTCCTGCTCAACCTTCGGCGACGCAACCCAAACCGTAGCGGGCAATTTGTGGCCGGCGAAATTTCCTGCCGCGGGGTAGTTTTTCCAACGCAGAAACCGGCAGGCAATTGCGGCTGATCCGTGAACGGATGTTCAGGTTTCCATGCATTTAAATACATTCTCGTAAGCGCACAAATTGCACGAATTTTCTCGTTAAGGATGGCTCTTGCTTCTAAAGCAATGGAGACATCCAATGAGAAAAGTTGCGCTTGGATTTATTGCACTCAGCAGCATTCTGTTCACGACCGCGGCATCGGCAGAGCCGATGTTTCCGACAGCTCCTGCATCCCAAACGATGGTTCAGAAAGCTTACTACTATCATCGCTGGCATCGCGGCTGGCGTGGACCGGGCTGGGGTTATGGCTACGGATACGGCTACGGATATCGCGGCTGCTATGGCGTCCGCCATCTCTGCGCGGAACGCTGGGGTTGGGGCGGTCCTGGGTTCCGTCGGTGCATGTGGCGCCACGGCTGCTGACTTGAATTCGACTTCATTTTTCGCGACCGGGAGGTTACAGCCTCCCGGCTTCTTTTTTGCGCGGTGCACGTCTTCTGCAAGCGCACCGAAGCCGAATATCCGTTGACGTAACTGTGCCTCTCCCAAAGGCTTGACGACGCTCTTCGCAATCGAAGTGCAAGTTCGCTGACGCGTGCAGTGCGTCATGAATCGCGGCTCAAAGGAGTTCGCTTGTGAACTCTATGTTCAGCGCGAAGTTCGGAAATTCGATCTGGTGCCGAAACGGCATTAGAGTCGTGGTGCTTCCAAGCAATCTTCGTGCTTTCAAGCAAGGAGACGCACAATGAAAAAAATAGTGTTCGGGTTGATTGCATGTGGCGCCGGCGTGATTGCGACTTCCGCCGTTGCGGAGCCGAGTTTTACAACAG
>JAEWCT010000125.1 GCA_023390485.1 Pseudomonadota bacterium | reverse complement strand
GTCGTCATTATCATCTCCCGGCAGCGGCCAACCCCCCGCTCCTATTCGTGGAATGATGGGCGGGAGGGAGGGGAACCGTCTCTCGGAAAATTGCGCTATTTGCTTAGGAAAGCGCGCGGCGCCGCCATTCGCGCGGGGGCATGCCGACGTGGCTGAGGAAAACTTGACCGAAATGGCTCTGGCTTTCGAACCCGACCAGTGCCGCGACCTCTATGATTGTCGCGGTGCGGCCCAAGAGCAGTTCCTTGGCACGTTCGATACGCCGGCCGACGAGCCAACGGTGTGGCGGCATTCCGACGGCTGTCTTGAAGGCGCGCACAAAGTGAAACCGGCTGAGGCCCGCTGCGCTCGCAAGGTCGTCGAGCGAAATATCCTGAGATAGCCGATCCTCGACAACTTCCAGGACGCGCCGCAGCTGACGCGCAGTCAGCGCTCCTGCGCTGCCCTTCGCACCAGATTTTCCATCCTTCTCGCAATGACGAAACAGGATGCGGCGCGCGATAACATCCGCCGCCATATCGAAGAAAAGCGTCGAAATGCGCCCATAACGCTGCATTTCTTCGGTGAGCGCCAAGATCGTGTGACGAAGCCGTGTGTCGGTGAACGCGAGCCGGTCACAAATTTCCGCCCGCCCCTTGCCGGCATCGGACGCGACGCGTTCGAGAAAATCAGCGTGAAGGAAAACGTGCGCCTCTTCCGTCGGCCGATCCCAGCGCCAGATGTTGCTGCGTTCCGCCGCCATGATCAGGGATTGGCCCGGCAGAACGCGCGCCTTGACCTTCTCTCCCCCGAGGCGCGCTTCAATGATCAATGGCCCGCCGAGCGTGACCGAGATGTAGTGAAAAGGAAGCTGAGGCGCCTCGACTTCTTCCGCCAGTCCGTCAAAACGAAAATGGCCGACGGCGAGAACCTCCGATGCCGCGAAGCTTTGGGGCTTCACGGGGTTTCCCCCAAGTTTGCCGATCCAGGCCCTCGCCGACGAAATGTCGGGGTGCGCATCACGTGGGGGTGTGGGGCTGTCTGATAAATTCAGCATAGCGAAATTATGCCTTGCAAATTTCGCCTGACAAGATGAAATTTTAGGCGTGACTATTCAAAGGACTAGGGGGCAGACAATGTCGGTGGCGAAAGAAAAGGCGGTGACCGTCTCTGCGGATGAGGATCTAACGCCTTCGCGCGTCGGGGCCGAGATACGGGATTTGCGGAAGGCCAAGCGGCTGACGATCAAGGAACTCTCGCTCGCGACGTCGCTATCGATCGGACACTTAAGCGAAATCGAGCGCGGTATCGCGTCTCCAGGTATCAAGACGCTGCACGATATCGCCAAGGCGCTCGGCGTCACCATCGGGTGGTTTCTGCATAACGCCGAAGGCGGAGATCCGGACGAGCGCGACTTTATCGTTCGCGCCAGCAACAGACGGACGTTGCGTTTTTCGTCGGGGATAACCGACGAGCTGCTTTCTCCAAACCTTAGAGGTCAGCTCGAGTTGCTGATGTCGAGATTTCCGCCGGGATCGGCCGAGACCGGATCGCCTTACACGCATCAGGGCGAAGAGGCCGGTCTGGTTCTCGCCGGCTCGCTCGAACTCTGGATCGGCGAACAATCATTCACGCTACGGGAAGGCGATAGCTTCAGTTTCCCGTCGACGACGCCACACCGCTATCGCAATCCCGGCAATGTCGAGACTGTTGTCGTGTGGGCGATTACGCCACCATCGTATTGAGGCTCAAATAATCGGCGGCGTGCAGGCGCAGGCGATTATCGCTTCGATCTTGCCGATATTGCGTAGCCGATAGGGTACGCGCCCGAAGAGCTGATAACCTCCGCCTTTGGTCAGCCGGCGGATCTCACCATCCGCCTCCACTTCGATCGTTCCTTGAACGACAACGACCGCAGTTTCGCCGTCGAATACGATCGGATCTTCGCCGGTGCCCGCTCCCGGCTTATAGCGTTCGATAAACATTTGCAGTTTCTTCTCGCGGCGCTCGCTGCCGAGCACGCGGAGATCGGCTGCGCCGCGCGATACGACCGCGAGATCCTCCGCGTCGTAAAAAAGCGCGTTCTTCTGCGACACGGGCAACGCGAAAAAGTCGGCAAGCGAAATCGGGATTGCGGCCAGGAGGCGATGCAGGGACGCGAGCGACGGCGCGTGCGTTTCCTGCTCGATCATAGAGACGGTCGCGTTCGTGACGCCCGCGCGCTTGGCGAGCTCGCGCTGCGAAAGGCCAGCCGCCTCACGCACGGATTTGAGACGCGAGCCGACGGCAAGCTCGCTCGCCTCCTCCGCCCGGGCGCGGTTTTTCGTTGCGACCGCGGTTTTGCTCTTCTTCGTTTGTGCCATCGTTTCCTGTTTGCGCTGCAGCCGTTTCTTATCGATCAAATTTTTATAGCAATGTGTTCGATAAATTTATACACTGCTCTTCCAATGGTATCCAACGGGAGAACGCCGATGGCAGCTTTGGACGACTTCGCATTCCTATCCGGCAAAATCTACGTTGGGGGCAAATTCGTCGCCAGCAAAGCCCGCGAGCACTTCGACGTCATCGATCCAGCCACCGAAGACAAGATCGGATCGATCGCCGATTGTCCCGACGATGAAGTCGACGCCGTCATCGATACCGCAAATGATGCGCGCCGCGTTTGGATGGCAATGGATGCGCGCAGCCGGGCGGTCGTCCTTCACGATATTGCAGCCACGCTTCGCCGGGACCGGCGGCCGTTCGCCGAATGCCTGACGCGCGAAGAGGGCAAGCCGTTCAAGGAATCCGCCGACGAGGTTTCCTGGTGCGCCACGGCGATCGATTACTATGCCGAACTTGCTCGGCACGAGACGGGACGTCTCGCGGGCGCGACGGTGCCGGGGCAATTTCACTTCAGCGTCAAGGAACCGCTCGGCACGATCGTGATCATCCTGCCGTTCAACTATCCGCTCGTTCTGTTGTGCTGGGAAGCTGCCGCGGCGCTGGCGGGTGGCAACTCCGTCATCATCAAGCCGCATGAGCAGACGAGCCTGACGACGCTGAAGTTCGTGGAGGTTTTCGCAGGTCTACCGCCCGGATTGCTGCAGGTCGTGACCGGCGGCGCGCGCGTCGGCCAGCGGCTTATCGCCAGCCCGAAGACGCATGGCGTCGCCTACACGGGTTCCGTTGCGGTGGGTCAGGCGGTGGCGCGCACGTGCGCCGAAAGTTTCAAGCCGAGCCTCATCGAAGCGTCGGGCAATGACCCGTTCATCGTCATGCCCTCGGCGCCGCTCGACATGGCCGTCAGGGGCGCGGCGTTTGCTGCTTACCTCAACTGCGGACAGGTGTGCACATCGGCCGAGCGGTTCTATGTTCATGAATCCATTCACGATGCCTTCGTCGAAGGACTTGTCGAGGAAGCGCGGAAGCTTCGCATCGGCAATGGACTCGGCGCCGTCGATCTCGGCCCGCTCGCGACCAGCAGGCAGCGCGATCGCTTCGAAGGGCTGATGTCGCGGGCGCGTCAACAGGGCGCCAAGGCTGCGACCGGCGGCGGACGTCCTGCGGCACTCAATCGGGGCTGGTTCGTCGAGCCGACCGTTCTCACCGGCGTAACGCCCGATATGGAGATCCTAAACGAGGAGCCGTTCGGCCCCGTCGCACCGATCTGCAAGGTCAAGAGTTTCGACGAGGCCATTACCCTTGCCAATCGTTCGCGGTTCGGGCTTGGCGCCAACCTCTATTCGCTTGACATGGATGAAGCCTTTCGCGCGGTGCGCGAGATCGAAAGCGGCATCCTGTGGGTGAATGCGCCTCTGCTCGATAACGATGCCCTGCCCTTCGGCGGACGAAAGCTTTCTGGCAGCGGACGCCAGCTCGGGCCGGAAGGTCTCGCGCAGTTCCAGAACACCAAGTTCGTGATGATCGACCCGAAAGCCTCGAACCAGGACTTCTGGTGGTTCCCCTATTCCAACGCGGAAAGCTTCGAACCCAGCGCATGAAAATTCTCCTCGTCACAGCCCATCCGCGCGCAGACTCGCTCACCTTCGCCGCCGCCAAAGCGTTTGCCGAGGCGGCGAAGGCCAACGGTCACGAGATCGAAATTGCAGATCTCACGGCGGAAGGATTCGATCCGGTTCTGAGAGAGCCTGACGAACCGGATTGGTCCGATTCGAATAAGGTTTATTCTGCTGCGGTGCGGGCCGAGATGGCGCGCATCGAGCGCAACGACGCCACCGTGATGGTCTTTCCCGTCTGGTGGTGGTCGATGCCGGCGCTTCTCAAAGGCTGGATCGATCGCGTCTGGAACAACGGCTGGGCTTACGGCGACCGGAAATATCCGCACAGCCGCGCGTGGATGCTGGCGATCGCGGGAAGCTCGGCAGAGGCCTACGCAAAGCGCGGTTATGACGAAGCTATGCGCACTCAGCTCGAAGTCGGCATTCTCGGCTATTGCGGTATTGCGGAGACGCGGCTCGAGATTCTATTCGACGCGATCGAAGGTCCGCCGGGGCCCGAGACCATTCTTGCGGCCGCGCGGCGTCTCGGTTCTGAATTCTAAACCGCTCAGCTTTTGATG
>JAEWCT010000124.1 GCA_023390485.1 Pseudomonadota bacterium | reverse complement strand
GCCGTGGCTTGTCCGCACCGCCTTGACGGCGCCGTTCTCAGTTTCCGTTCCGGTGACAACGACGTCTTCAAAGATTTTCACACCGCCCTGGCGGGCTCCGCGAGCAAGCGCCATCGTGATGTCGCTTGGATTGGCGACGCCGTCGCTCGGGACGAACGCTGCGCAATCGAGGCCCTTCGGATCGATGAGAGGGACCCTTTCCTTGGCCTCGGCAGGCGTCAGCATGTGAAATTCAAGACCGAATGATCGCGCTGTGGTGCATGCGCGCTCGAATTCAGCACGACGATCCTTGGTTCGCGCTAAGCGCAACGACCCATTGCGTACCCAGCCCGTCGCTTGCCCCGTTTCGGCTTCGAGAGTGTCGTAGAGGTCCACCGAATAGCCGAGGAGGCGCGTGATATTGGCGCTCGAACGCAGCTGGCCGACGGCGCCTGCCGCATGCCACGTCGAACCGGACGTCAGCTTGTGCCGCTCAAGCAGAATGACGTCCTTCTGTCCGAGCTTCGCCAAGTGATAGGCGACGGAGCAACCAACGATGCCGCCGCCGATGATTACAATGTGCGCGTGAGTTGGTAGATTGCTTGTCATACATTTCCTTGTCGGCTGCTCGGGGCAGCGCAGTTCGTTTGTCAGGTAATCAATTCGTCCGAGGGCTCCACTCCCTCAGCCGTAGAGGTTTTTGAATTCCGCCAGATTCCGGTGAAATCGCTTGCGATTGAGGTCGGTGTAGCCGGCGTACCCGCGCTCTTCGTCGGGATAAATCGAAGCCATTCCCGCTTCGACGCGGCCGCTATCGAGCTTCGACGCGAGTTCCTGGACGGCGCCCCACAGCATTTCCCTCAAATTGATGATGAGCTTGAAGATGCGGAATTGCTTCCAGAGCTCGGAATTTGTTGCGCCTGCATAGAGCTTCAGGATCTCCCCATCGACGTCGCTATCGACGTCAGCATTGGCGGTGATCCCAGCGAGGTCGAAGAATGGATGTCCGTAGGAGCCGTAATCCCAGTCGATCAGATAGACACGGCCGCTGTCATCCAGCATGGCATTTTGCGGCACCACGTCGTTGTGAGTGAAAACGGGGATGAAGGGCGTTACGAGGCGTTCGAGTGCGGAGGCATATTGGCTGAGCGTGCCGATGTCGTCGCCGACGTTCGCATTGTGCTTTCGACAATAACGGATGTAGCTGCGAACGACCTGAAACGGCCAGAAGTAGGCGAGTGGCCCATCGTCCGGCTTGCTCCCGTGCAACTCGCGAAGGCGCGCCACTAGGCCGGCAAAGATCGCTTCGTTTTCCAGATCGCTCGGAACCAAATGGCGACCGGAGATGAAATCGCTAATGGAAAGTCCAGACTCCGCGTAGCGAAGCGCGGGCGAAACGCCGGCGGCAGCGGCGGCGCGCATGGCGATCTCGACGGACGCCTGGCTGATGCCATGAACAGGGATGTCGTCGCCGACGCGGACAACAAACTTCTTCGACTGATTCTCGGCGATGAAGTTCCGATTGCAAAGGCCGCCAATGAGCGGCGTGAGAGTGAGGGGACCCCGCCAGAAGGGCAATGCGCGGATGCGGGAGAGAATTTGGTCTTCCGACAACGCCAATTCGCTCATCTCTGACCAAACTCCCACACCGCAGTCGATCAAAATCTGACAAGACCGTATCATGACGCAGTTGCTGTCTGCAACATTATTTGTGTAACTTACCACAAAAATTTGCGGGATTGGCAAAGCCTGCGAACACATTCAACAAAGCCGCAACACTGTGCGGCGGCGGACGTGGTGGAGAACACGATGAAGCTCAGACCTGAAGATCGACGGGACCGAGTCTTGAAGGCGCTCAATTCCGGGACGTCGCTGCGCATCAAGGAATTGGCGCGCAGCCTCAACGTGTCGACCGAAACCATCCGGCGAGATCTCGATTTGCTGCACGAGAAGGATCTCGTGCAAAGACATTACGGCGGTGCGGTCGCGAAATCCGTCGGCTCGGAGCCCTCATGGGCTGAGCGCATTGCGGCACAGCCGAAGAGCAAAGCTGCGATCGCACGCGAGGCGATCAAACTATTCTCGGATAAGGACGTGCTCGTGCTTGGCGTCGGCGCGACGGCTTATACGTTTGCGAAGCAGCTCGCCGCTGAAAATCGCCGGCTTACGATCTTCACGAACAATATTGCAGCCAGCACCTGCTTTCCTCCGGACTCGCGCACACGCGTCGTGATCGCACCAGGCGAATATGATCCGGCAGAAGGGTGCACCTGGGGACCCGAGACGACGGCTTTCTTCGAAAAATTTCGCTTCGACACATCGCTTCTGAGCGTCAGCGGACTTAGCCCTTTAGGCGGCACGGAAGTTGTATCGGGAATCGCATGGGCCGAGCGCTCGATCGTCTCTCAATCAGCGCGCAATGTGTTGATGGTCGACCATACGAAATTCGGCAACACGAGCCTGGAACTCGTCTGCCGTCTCGATGATGTCGACATATTGGTGACCGACGTCGCGCCCGAGGGCGAACTTCTCGACGCCCTGAAGGAAGCGGATGTCGAAATTATTGTTGCGGCCGAAGAGTGATCGTTTCGGGCGTCTCTTAGGGCAGAACTGCCTCAAGAGCATCCACGAAAATATCCGCCTCCTTTATCGTCAGACAGAGGGGAGGACGAAGCTTGAGAGTGGCCGCCATCTTGCCTGCTGCGCTCGTGAGGATCCCCTTGTCCCGGAGACGATTGATGATGCCGCTGGCGGCAGCTGCATCCGGCTTGCCATCGCTGCAAATATCGACACCAAGAAACAGTCCAACGCCCCGGACGCTTCCGATGCTGTCGGAGCGCCGCGCAAGCTCATCTATCCGGTCCTTTAAATAAACGCCGACACGGCGCGCATTATCCTGCAGCCCCTCCTCGCGGATAACATCGAGCACGGCCGACCCGGCAGCGGCAGCTACCGGATTCCCGCCGAACGTATTGAAGTAGCCGACATCTTCGCAAAATTGCTCGAGCAAGTGCGGCTGTGTCGCAATTGCGGCCATCGGAAAGCCGTTGCCCATGGGCTTTCCCATGGTAACGATGTCGGGCGTTATGTGGTGTCGCTCGAATCCCCAGAACGCCTCACTGGTACGCGCGAAACCCGGTTGAACTTCATCGGCAATGAAGACACCGCCAGACTTCCGCGCTTCCACGACCGCTGGGCCCAGAAATCCCGCGGGGTCCGAATAGATCCCGTCG
>JAEWCT010000101.1 GCA_023390485.1 Pseudomonadota bacterium | reverse complement strand
GTCGGGGCCAAAGCCCGGGCCGCCGCGGCCGCCCATGCCGCCTTCGAACGCGGCGTGGCCGAACTGATCGTAAGCGGCGCGCTTCTGCGGATCCTTCAGCGCCTCGTAGGCCTCGTTAACCTCCTTGAATCGCCGCTCCGCCTCTTTGTCTCCCGCATTGCGGTCGGGATGGCATTCCTTGGCGAGGGTTCGATAGGAGGATTTAATCTCAATATCGGTGGCGCTCCGCTTGACGCCGAGGATCTCATAATAATCGCGCTTAGCCATGATGCGCTGTTCTATGACCCGTTGGGTGAATGGTTGCTGGTCGGCGAATGGTCGCAACGATGACGAGCGTTTTATCTCAATTTTTCGCCCTCAGGCCAGCCCGGCGCTCCATTTTCTGGGGCGGCCAGATGGTCCGAGGGCGATTTGGGCTCAATTCTTAGGCCGATCTCTTCTTGTCGTCCTTAACTTCTTCAAAATCGGCATCGACGACATCGTCGCCGCTTTCCGACTTCTTCTCGGCCGACGGTTCTCCGCCGCCGACGCCTTCCGCACCGCCCTTCGCGGTGTAGACGGCTTCGCCGATCTTCATCGCGACCTGGGTGAGGTTGGTCGATGCCGTGCGGATCGCCTCGGCTTCTTCACCGCCAATCGCCGTCTTGGCAGCTGCGACAGCCGCTTCGACGGCGCCCTTGATCGCGGCGACGGCCGGGATCGATGAATTCTCAGCCAAGGACTTCTCGGTGCCGTGGATGAGCGCTTCCGTCTGGTTGCGAAGTTCGACGAGCTCGCGGCGCTGCTTGTCTTCGGCAGCGTGAGCCTCGGCGTCCTTGACCATCTTGTCGATGTCGGCATCGGACAGGCCGCCAGAGGCCTGGATGCGGATCGACTGTTCCTTGCCGGTCGCCTTGTCCTTCGCCGACACATGCACGATGCCGTTGGCGTCGATATCGAAGGTGACTTCGATCTGCGGCACGCCGCGGGGTGCCGGCGGGATGCCGACGAGATCGAACTGACCGAGCAGCTTGTTGTCGGCCGCCATCTCGCGTTCGCCCTGGAACACACGAATGGTCACGGCGCCCTGGCTGTCTTCGGCCGTCGAGAAGGTCTGGCTCTTCTTGGTTGGGATCGTCGTGTTGCGATCGATCAGACGGGTAAAGACGCCGCCCAAGGTTTCGATGCCGAGCGACAGCGGGGTGACGTCGAGCAACAGAACGTCCTTGACCTCGCCCTGCAGAACGCCGCCCTGGATCGCAGCGCCGATGGCCACGACTTCGTCCGGGTTGACGCCCTTATGGGGTTCCTTGCCAAAGAGCTGCTTCACGACTTCCTGCACCTTCGGCATACGCGTCATGCCGCCGACGAGAACGACTTCGTCGATCTCGGCCGCCTTGAGGCCGGCATCCTTCAGCGCCTTTTCGCAAGGGGCCTTGGTGCGGTTGATGAGACCATCGACGAGGCTTTCAAGCTTGGCGCGCGTCAGCTTGATCGTCAGATGCTTCGGACCCGAGGCATCGGCCGTGATGAAGGGAAGATTGATTTCGGTCTGGGGGGCGCTCGAGAGCTCGATCTTGGCCTTTTCAGCAGCTTCCTTCAGACGCTGAAGGGCCAGCTTGTCGGCGCGCAGATCGATGCCCTGCTCCTTCTTGAACTCGTCGGCAAGGTAAGCAACGAGCAGCATGTCGAAGTCTTCGCCGCCGAGGTGCGTGTCGCCGTTCGTCGACTTCACTTCGAAAACGCCGTCGCCGATTTCGAGAATAGAGACGTCGAAGGTGCCGCCGCCGAGGTCGTAGACCGCGATCGTCTTGGCTTCCTTCTTCTTGTCGAGGCCGTAGGCGAGCGCGGCTGCCGTCGGCTCGTTGATGATGCGGAGAACTTCAAGGCCCGCGATGCGGCCGGCGTCTTTGGTCGCCTGGCGCTGGGCGTCGTTGAAGTAGGCCGGTACGGTGATGACCGCCTGCGTGACCTTCTCGCCGAGTTTGGCTTCGGCGGTTTCTTTCATCTTCTGAAGGATGAAAGCAGAGATCTGCTGCGGCGAATATTGCTTGCCGTGGCTTTCGACCCAGGCGTCGCCGTTCGGTCCCTTTATGATGTGAAAGGGAACGAGCTTCAGGTCCTTCTGGGCTTCGGGGTCGTCGAAGCGGCGGCCGATAAGGCGCTTGATTGCGAAAAAGGTGTTCGTCGGGTTGGTCACTGCCTGGCGCTTGGCGGGCAGGCCGACGAGGCGTTCGTCATCGGCTGTAAATGCAACAATGGAAGGCGTGGTGTTTGCGCCTTCGGAGTTCTCAAGGACCTTCGGCTTGCCGCCTTCCATGACGGCGACGCACGAGTTGGGCGTGCCGAGGTCGATACCGATTACTTTAGCCATTCGTGTCAATCCTTCTCAGTTGCGGCAGACCGGGTGGACCCTGTTTGGCATCCGACGTGCGCCCCAACGAGAGGTTAGAGGCACCGGTCCCCAGGATTTCAATAGTGTAACCGAGGGTTATATAGGGGCCTGTTTCGGGGGTGCAACGCTTCTTCCACCCGCGACAGATCACTTTCTAGCCTCTACGATTACACGGCAGCGGTCGGCACTGGTCTTCAAAAACTCATCTATTTTCAGGGCTTTCGACGGGTATCGAAAGCGATTGGCCAATACGAGCCCCTCTCTTATGCGAAGCTCGTATTTTAGAATTCCTAAGGTTTGTCTCCAAACCGGCGGAAGCAAAACGTCCACTACCTATGCATCGGACGCATCGGTTGGCGGGGTGGCCTCTCGGCCTTCCGGCGCGGGCGTGTCGCCGTTTTTTCCCGCTTTCGGGCCGCCGCGCGAGACGACCGCCATCGCCGGACGCAGGCAGCGATCATCGAGCAGATAGCCGACCTGGTACACCTGCAGCACCGTGCCGGCGGGGACGCTCGTATCTTCCTTCTCCATCACCGCCTGATGGTGGTGGGGGTTGAAGGGCTGGCCGGTCGGGTCGATGGCGCGGACGCCATAGCGTTCGAGGACGGACTTATAGTCGCGTTCGGCAAGAACGACCCCGTCGAGCAATGTCTTCAGCGCCGGATCGGTTTCGACGGCCTCTTTCGGAACTGCAGCTATCACGCGCTGGAAATTGTCACCGACGGACAGGATGTCCTTCGCGAACTTGGTGATCGCGTACTTGGCCGTCTCTTCCTTTTCCTTTTCGAGGCGGCGCCGGACGTTTTCGGTCTCGGCAACGGCGCGCAGATATTGGTCCTGCTTGCCAGACAGATCTTCCAACCTCTTGTCGAGATCGGTCTGAAGGGCGCCGATCATGGCCTTGAGCTGTTCGACGCCGACGTCATCCGGCGAGGCTGCCGAGGTAGGCGGTTGAACGTGTTCGTCGACCGGCTTCTGTTCGTCGCTCATTTTTCTCTTCGCTGAAAGTGCCAATGGTGAATTCCGAAGGGTCCCGCGATATCGGCCGTGGCACCGGAAAAATCAAGGCGGTTCAAAATGCACAACATCTGGCGGGGCAACGGGATGCCTTGAAAACTCAGCCGATGAGGCGACTTACGAGCTTCGCCGTATAATCCACCATCGGAATAATACGCGCGTAGTTGAGCCGCGTCGGGCCGATCACGCCAAGGACACCGACGACATGACGCGTCTGGTCGCGAAACGGCGCGACGATCAGAGATGAGCCCGAAAGGGAGAACAGTTTGTTTTCCGAGCCGATAAAAATGCGCACGCCTTCGGCCGTTTCGGAGGCGCCGAGCAGCTCCACAATGTCCTGCTTCGATTCGAATGCGTCGAAGAGCTGGCGGATGCGCTCGAGATCTTCCGCTGCCGTGACATCCTTCAACAGATTGCTCTGGCCGCGCACGATGAGGCTCTTGCGGTCATCGGAGACGCCCGACCATTCGGCGAGGCCCGCCTTGATGACTTTCTGGGTCAGCTGATCGAGCTCGGCCTTGGCCGCGCTCAACGACTTTTCGATTTCGGCCTTGGCTTCCGCCAGCGTCATGCCGCGGAGATGGGTGTTGAGGTAATTCGACGCTTCCTGCAGCGCCGAGGGCGGCAAGCCTTCCGGCAAGTTGATAATGCGGTTTTCGACGTTCTGATCCTCGTCAACGAGGATCACCAATCCGCGCCCCGGTTCCAGAGGCACGAATTCGATGTGCCGCAGCCGGGCCACCTGCTTTTCGGCAAGCACGACGCCGGCACAGTGGGAGAGGCCCGAGATGAGCTCGCCGGCTTCGCTCAAAAGCTGATCGACGGATTTGTCGCGGCGGTAGGCGATCTGCGTCTCGATCTGGCGGCGCTCGTCCATCGATACGTCGCCGACTTCGAGCAAGCCGTCGACGAAGAGCCGCAGGCCGAGCTGGGTCGGCAGGCGTCCGGCGGACGTATGGGGGGAGATGATGAGGCCGAGCTGCTCCAGATCGGACATAACGTTGCGGATCGAGGCCGGCGACAGGGCGATCGGCAGGGCGCGGGACAGGTTGCGCGAGCCGACCGGCTCGCCCGTCGCGAGGTAACTTTCGACGATTCTTCGAAGAATAGTCCGTGAACGCTCGTCCAGCTTCTGGAGCTGGGTTTTGCCGCTGAGCAGCGTCGCACTCGCCATAGGGTCCTCAATTCTCACGCTTTTCGAATCTATGAACCGCGGGGCCCGGCGTCAAATGCCACGCGGGCCAGGAGGTAAAGTTAGCCCTGTTTCCGGTTGATGGACCCCGGGGCCTTCTTTAGGGTCGCGGCCGCAACGTTAACAATTCAGGGAAAACATGCGACCTTCTAAACGCAAGCCGGACGAGCTGCGCCGGGTGTCGATCGAGCGCGCCGTTTCAAAACACGCCGAGGGCTCTTGCCTCATCAAGTTCGGCGACACGCACGTTCTATGTACGGCCAGCTTGGAAGAGCGCCTGCCACAGTGGCTCAAGGGGCAAGGCCGCGGCTGGGTTACCGCCGAATACGCGATGTTGCCGCGGTCGACGCATGAGCGCACGCGGCGCGAGGTGACGAGCGGCCATCCTTCGGGCCGAACACAGGAAATTCAGCGGCTTGTCGGTCGTGCGCTCCGAGCCGTCGTCGATCTCAATAAGCTTGGCGAACGCCAGATCACGGTCGATTGCGACGTCATCCAGGCCGACGGTGGGACGCGCACGGCGTCGATCACGGGCGCCTGGGTTGCTCTTCACGATTGCATCCAATGGATGAAAATGCGTGACATGGTGAAGGAAAACGTCTTGCGTGACCACGTGGCGGCGGTTTCCTGCGGGCTTTACAAGGGCGAGCCGGTGCTCGACCTCGACTACGCCGAAGACAGCAACGCGGATGCCGATTCCAATTTCGTGATGACCGGCACCGGCGGCATCGTCGAAATCCAGGGAACGGCGGAGACGACGCCCTTCAGCGAGGAGCGTTTCACCGAACTCATGCATCTCGCGAAGAAGGGCATCGGGGAATTGGTGCAGCTGCAGAAGCTGACGGTCGCCTAGAACATTTGCAAAAGTGCCTGCCGCAACGGGATGCAAATGTTAGAATTGGATCACTAGCGGCCGTTACAAAAGGTGGCAGGGCATGTTTGGAGAATTCGCCCTTGTCGTCGCCGCGCTCTTCACGGGCGCGGCCGTCTACATCAACTGGGCGGAGCAGCCGGCCCGGCTCGGCCTCGACGATGATGCTATGCTTGCGGAATGGAAGCCGAGCTACGCCCGCGGATTCCAGATGCAGGCGTCTCTCGCGGTCATCGGGTTTATCCTCGGCACGCTCGATGCCATGGTCACCGGAAGATGGATTTGGTTCGCCGGCGCGCTGGCGCTCATTGCGAACTGGCCGTTTACGCTTTTTGTAATCATGCCGGTCAACAAAGAGCTTGAAGCCACCCCGCTCGAGCGCGCCGGGCCGAAAACGCGGGCGCTCGTCGAGCGATGGGGGATGCTGCACGGCGTTCGAAGCGCGCTCGGAGCGCTCAGCCTTGGATTATACCTATGGGCGTTGATCTGAACTCTCGTCCTCAGCCGCTCAGAATCCTTGAAACGGTTCTTTATGCCCCCAACCTGACGCGGATTGAGGATTTCTACCGCCGTGCTCTCGGGCTGGAGCCGTTTGCGGCCGTTCCGGGCCGCCACATATTCTATCGCTTCGGAGACCAGATGCTGCTGATTTTCAATCCTGACGTGACGCAATTTTCTGCTGCAGAGAATTCGATGCCGGTGCCGCCTCACGGGGCGGAGGGCGAAGGGCACATCTGCTTCGGCGCGTCCGGCGAAGACATCGCACTTTGGCGGAAGAAGCTCGAGAGCCTTGGCGTGACGATCGAGGCCGACTTCGAATGGCCGGGCGGCGGACGTTCCATTTACTTCCGCGATCCCGCAGGGAACTGCCTCGAGATCGCCGAGCCTCGCATCTGGGGTGTGGCGTGATGCGGCTTTCGAAAGGGACGCGTGTCGTCGTCGCCAGTCACAATCCGGGCAAGGTCTGGGAAATCAATCAGCTCATTCATCCGTATGGTCTCGATGCCGTATCGGCGGGCGAGCTTGGCCTCTCTGAGCCGGACGAAACCGAGACGACGTTTGAAGGCAATGCGCGGCTCAAGGCCCTTGCGGCGGCCGAAGGGTCGGGGCTGCCGGCGCTCGCTGACGATTCAGGTCTCGAGGTCGATTGTCTCGACGGTCAACCGGGCATCTATTCGGCGCGCTGGGCCGGTCCCGGCAAAGACTTCGGCCTAGCGATGAAGAAGGTTGCGGACGAGATCGCGCGCCGGGATGGCTGGAACGGGAATGGCGACGGTCCGGGCGCCAATTTCATCTCAGTCCTTTGTCTTGCGTGGCCCAACGGCGAGGTCAGGACGTTCGAGGGCAAGGTTTTCGGCAACCTCGTGTGGCCACCGCGTGGCGGCAACGGCTTTGGCTACGATCCGATATTCGTGCCAAAGGGCGACACGCGGACGTTCGGCGAGATGGAGCCGGAAGAGAAGTACGCCATTTCGCACCGGACGCGCGCCTTCGCAGCGTTCAAAGCGGCGATGCTGGACGAGATATCGCCCGGTGCGGCGAACGCGGAGCCCGATAAGCGGGACATCGCCGCATTTTCGGCGGCTGCCGCCAGTCTTTCGACACGCGTCGAGGCGGTGGCCTTTATCGAGCGTTTGAAAGACGATCTTGCTGCGCATCAGCAGGAATGGAAAAACGCGACGCTTGAATCCTATCTCGACGCCTTGGCGCGCGCGCTCGGGGCGATGCCGGCGAGCGAGGAACCTGCGTGGCGGCAGTTGTCCAAGGCCATGTTGGCCGCGAGCAGTCATGACTGATCTGGGTCAGACATTCGGCGTTTATGTCCACTGGCCGTTCTGCGCGCAGAAATGCCCGTATTGCGATTTCAACAGCCATGTGCGTTTCAAGGGCTGGGACGAGGCGCGGTTTCTCGCAGCGTATAAGCGCGAAATCGATTGGGTTGCCGACAACATTGGACCGCGCACGGTTACGAGCATCTTCTTCGGCGGTGGAACGCCGTCGCTGATGCAAGCCGGTACCGTGGCGGCGATCATCGAGCACATCGAAAAGCGCTGGGGGATCGCGCGGAAGGCCGAGATCACCCTCGAAGCCAATCCAGGAAGCGTCGAAGCGGCACGTTTTCGCGGCTTTCGCGACGCGGGCGTCAATCGCGTGTCGATCGGCGTGCAGTCGCTTCGGGACCCCGAGCTTCGCAAGCTCGGCCGCATTCACAGTGTCGATGAAGCGAAGGCCGCTCTCGAAATCGCGCGTGGCACGTTCGAGCGATTTTCGTTCGATCTCATCTATGCGCGGCCGGGGCAGACCATCGAAGATTGGCGTACTGAGCTTGCCGAAGCGCTCGAACTCGCGGGCGATCATCTCTCGCTCTATCAGCTAACGATCGAGCCCGACACGCCCTATGCCGCGCTCCACGCGCAAGGCAAGCTGGTCATTCCGGACGATCACGATGCGAGCGTGCTCTATGAGATCACGGAAGAGATGACTGGCAAACGCGGCCTCGCGGCTTACGAAGTTTCGAACTACGCGCGGCCGGGCTCGGAAAGCCGGCACAATCTTCTCTATTGGCGCTATGGGGAATACGCGGGCGTTGGGCCCGGTGCGCATGGCCGCATCCGGATTGGCGACAGCCGTATTGCGACGGTCGCCGAGCGCCATCCGGAAAGCTGGGCCGCCCATGTCGAGGAGGCCGGTCACGGCTTCACGGAAATGACGAAGCTTGCCCGGGCCGAGCAGGCTGACGAAATGCTTCTGATGGGATTGCGTCTCAGCGAGGGCATCAATCTCGATCAGCTCGCCGAGCTTGGCGGCGCCCGGCCTTCGGCTGGTGCCATCGCGGAACTCGAAAGCCTCGGGTTGCTGCAGTCCGCGCGTCAATCGTCAACCTCGACGGGAGACTGGCGGAAAAATGAGCTCAATGACATCGTGCTCTGCGCCGGTCCCGGCTTGGCACCTGAGAAAATTGTACCCGGTGCGGATAGAATCCGCGTGACGCCCGCGGGGCGCCTCGTGCTTAACGCGGTCGTCGCAAAGCTTTCAAAAAGCTTTCAGCCAGCGGAACGCATGGACAACTTCCGTACCGCCGTATAAGCAGCGCAGATGCTTCGGGGAATCTACGATTGGACGATGCGAACGGCGGCCAGTGAAAGGGCCCCGCAGGCGCTTGCCGCGGTTTCGTTCGCGGAGAGCTCGTTCTTCCCCATTCCTCCCGACATCATGCTGATACCGATGGTCTTGAGCCAGCCGCGGAAGGCGTGGTGGTACGCGACCATCGCGACGATCTCTTCCGTCCTCGGAGGATTACTCGGCTACGCCATCGGATATTACCTTTACGATGCCGTCGGCGCGCCCATTCTAAAGTTCTATGGGCGCGAACATGCGCTCGATGGCTTCGAGACCTTCGTTCAGCAGTACGGGGTCGCCGCGGTCATTATCAAAGGCATGACGCCCATCCCCTACAAGGTCGTGACCATCGCTGCGGGCGTCGGCAAGATGGATATTCTGTCGTTTATCGGCGCCAGCATCGTCGCGCGCGCGATGCGCTTCTATCTGGTCGCCGGTCTCTTATATTTCTTCGGCGAGCCTATTCGGTCTTTCATCGAAGGCCGGCTCGCGCTCGTCACC
>JAEWCT010000045.1 GCA_023390485.1 Pseudomonadota bacterium | reverse complement strand
AGATTGGCAGCATCGATCTCGACCATCAGTCGGCGTCACTTATCCTCGGCGGGCGAACAGCCGCCACTCTCAAAATCGTGCGGGCGATCAACGCCAATCATTTCCTCGAGGTCGTCAATGAGGGTTTTCTTAATCTGACGACCATCTACGACCGCGACCCGGCCACGGGAAGGTTTCCAGCTGTGCATTCGCGGCACTTCGGCCTTTTTGGGCAGCCGGTTTTCGCCCAGTATGCCGGGAGCTGTGTGGCCAAGCCCTGATCGGACGTGAGCAGGCGGTTGCCGTTCCGCCGGCGCTGATGCAAAACGCTGCCCATGACATTGCACCTCGTCAAGCTCTGCGTCGGCGTCAACACGGTCGAGGATCTTGCGGCCTGGCAGACCAAGCATCGTCCGTACAAGACCCATGACGGCAAGCGCGGCGTTTATCATCGAACATTCCAGTCGCCGAAGCGACAGGCCGAGCTGCTCGATGGCGGCTCGATCTATTGGGTCATCAAGGGCTTCATTCTCGTGCGTCAAAAGCTCATCGGCTTTGAAGATGGCACCAAGGACGATGGCACGCCGTGTTGTCTTATCCTTTTCGCGCCGCCGCTCATCGCCGTGCGTCCGACGCCACGGCGGGCGTTCCAAGGCTGGCGATATCTCAATGCAGACGACGCGCCTCCCGACATTGCAAAGGGCAAAAGCGATCAACTTGCATCCATGCCGGCGGATATGCGTAAGAAGCTTGCCGATTTGGGCCTGATCTAAGTTTCGAACCCTCAATCCAGAGCAACCCATGTCACGTCCTCCCTTCACGCCGACGATTGCAGCCCTACCGAAGCTCGTACCGTTCGTTGGCCCGGAGGCCCTGGAGCGTGCGCGTGGCCGGCCCTTTCGTGCGCGGCTTGGAGCGAACGAAAGCGTCTTCGGAGCCTCGCCGCTTGCCGTCGCGACCATGCGCGATGCCGCGGCCGAGAATTGGAAATACGCCGATCCGGAAAGCTATGAGCTGCGCTCGGCGATCGCCGCCTACCATGGCGTGCCGATCGAGTGCGTCGTCGTGGGCGAGGGGATCGACGGGCTTCTTGGTCTTACCTGCTCGTTGTTTCTGACGCCGGGAACGCATGTCGTCACGACGGACGGCGCGTATCCGACTTTCAATTTCCACGTGATGGCGCACGGCGGGAAAGTGCATGCCATTCCCATGCGTGCATTCCGCGAAGATATTCCGCGCCTCATCGACACGGCGAAAACCATCGGTGCGCCGGTGGTCTACGTATCCAATCCCAACAGTCCGATGGGAACGTGGTGGGGAGCCAGCGATATCGCGGCATTGATCGGGGAACTTCCGCCCGAGACGTTGCTCATTCTCGATGAAGCGTATTGCGATACGGCGCCGGAGGCGACATCGCCGCCGATCGACGTTTCGAATGCGCAAGTGATCCGCTACCGGACATTCTCGAAAGCTTATGGCCTGGCCGGCGCTCGCATCGGATACGCTATCGGCGAGCGAAGCACGATCGAAGCTTTCGACAAGGTTCGCAATCACTACGGCATCAATCGCGTCGGGCAGCTCGGCGCGCGTCAAGCGCTTCGTGATCAGGACTATCTGAAGCAAGCCGTCGCGCAGATTTCGGCGTCGCGAAACCGGATCGCCAAAATCGCCGAGAAGAACGGCCTTGCATCGCTGCCGTCAGCTGCGAGCTTCGTCGCCATCGACTGCGGGGCCGATGGTCCTTTCGCGGCGCGCGTGTTAGCCGGCCTGTTAGAGAGGGACGTTTTCGCCAGAAAGCCGGTGGCGAAGGGATTGGAGCAATTTATCCGCGTTTCGTGCGGGCGCGATGAGGATCTCGATATTTTTGCCTCTGCGCTGTCGGATGTGCTCGCCTCAGTAAATGCCTGAGGCTATCATCAAAACGTCAGTGGCTCTTCGTCCGTGGCACTCGCGGTTTCGGCTTCCGCGATCCCTGTTTCGCGACCTGGGATTCGATCCCCGATATGAGGATTGCAATTGCGGCGTCGAAAACGTCGTCCTCGCTGAGGCGCGCAAAAGCCGGCAGCAGCTTCTTCGTGAAAGGCAGATCACTCTGGCCTTGAACTTCGCTTAGCGCTTCGGGGCTCGGTTTGTTGAGCAGTCCGCCGATCTCTCCTGCGCACACGCCGAGTATAGCTGCATACGTCGCGAATCCGACCGCCGGGATATCGGCCTCGCGCAGGCCTGCGTCAAAATGGGCCCGATGCCATTCTTCGCATATTTGCAGTTCGCCCGGTCCAGTACTCCAGAAACGGAGCAACAACGGGAAGGCGTTGGGATATCGTTTCGCGATTTCCCGATATGACCTCGCCATCTCTGTAAGGCGCGTTTGCCATATCAAATCGGGCTTCGGGGCGGCCACCTCACTTTGCAATCGGTCCGCGATTGCTCGCTCCAGGCCCTCCTTGGAGCCGAAGTGATAGCTCAATGTCGCAACGTCGCAGCCAATTGCCCGCGCGGCGCAGCGAAGACCGAATCCCTCCAAGCCGCCGCGCTCCACCTCCAATAGCGAGGCGTAAACGAGTTCGGCTTCGACAAGCCCTCTTTGGCCACGGGTGTGTTTCGTTTTCATACGTGTTGGAATTTGCTCTTGCGAGCGGTCAAGTCAAGCTTTATTCCAACAGTGTTGAAATGAGGGGGCTGCCAAGTAATGTCGTCGAGGATCGATCACTTCGGGTCTCGCCAAAGGCTATTGAGCCTTGCCGCCGTGTGCTCGACGTCGTTCGGCACCGGTATTTCTTTTGGCTTGGGCTTTCCGCTGACCTCGCTGACTTTCGAGAACTGGGGACAGCCGGCTTGGATGATCGGCGTGGCAGCGGCGGCTCCGCCATTCGCTATCCTCCTCTCGCTTCCGATTGCGCCCCTCGTCATCGCAAGGCTCGGATCCGTCGCGGCGATCCTGCTCGGATGCCTGATCGGTGGCCTGGGGTTCATAGCGCTCGGACTTTTTCAGTCGCCTTGGGCCTGGATTGCGATCCGGGTTCTGATGAGTGCCGGGTTTGCAATACCGTGGCTTGCAGGAGAGACTTGGATCAATGCCATCGCGCGTGATGAGTCGCGCGGACGGGTCATTGCAATCTACGCC
>JAEWCT010000429.1 GCA_023390485.1 Pseudomonadota bacterium | reverse complement strand
CGTGACGGCAGCTCTTGATGCCTTGCAGATGCTGAACGGCACCCGAAATTCCGATCGCGAAATAGGTTGTGGCGCTGACGGTCTTTCCTGACGCGCCGATCTGCTTGTCGCGCGGAAATTTGCCTTCATCAACGGCGACTCGGCTAGCGCCAACGGCAGCACCAAGCGTTCGGGCGAGCGTGTCAATCGTTTCGACGTTGCGCACGCCATTGCCTGCCGAGACGATGAAGTCGGCCTCCTCGAGCGCGATATCCGACATCTCCGTGGGCTCAAGCCCCAGGTCTCGGCAAACTTCGGTGACGCTCGAAATTTGCGGCGGCGGCATGGACTCTCCCGCACCTACGAACGGGAGATCGATATCAACTGTCCCGGGTGCCAGAAGCAGGAAACGCGAAAGCGCTGCTGTCGCAAGAGCAGCGCCGTTGTTCCATCGGACAGAGACGTGACGACGATCCAGCTCCACCACCTGCGTCGCCGCGTTGGACTTCTCGTGTTTTGCGATCAACCGGCGGCCGAGGTCTCCATCGCCAAGCATGTTGTCGGGCATGAAGACGTGCTTGGGGTGATATTCATCCAACAATGCCCGAACGGCGGCTTCTTCGTGCTGCGGCTGAAATCTCGCCGCATCCAGCTCGGGAATGACGACGGTCCTATCGGCACCCAATACCGTTATGTCCTCGTGCAAGTCGCCCAGGACGACGGCGATGACGCCGATTTCTGGTGTGGCAAGGATAGCTGCCGCCGCAATCGCTTCTCGCGCGTGATCATCAAGTCTGCCGCGATTGGAATGAACGATCGCCATGTGCCAATGCTTGGCGGGATCGTGCGTGCGGCGCGGCTTAGCTTTCTCATGCGGACGGGCAATCGCGCCGAATTGCAGTCCAGCGCCAGCGCTCTCTCCGAGCACGATGCGGCGCAGGCCCGAAGGCGACAGGCGGTACGGCCGGCGCGGATCGATGCGCTTCACACCGCTCATTGTTGCGCCTCCAAAGACGAGGCCACCAGTTCCGCGATATCGAGGATTTCGGAGCGCGCGCCCGCGACGCCTTCGAGCATGGCCGTGCATTGCGGACAGGCGACCGCTATCACTTCGGCACCGACTTCGCGCGCGTCCGACATTCGAATGTCGGGGATGCGCTGCTTGCCAGGAATGTCCGTCAGCGGGGCGCCGCCTCCGCCGCCGCAGCACCTGCCGCGGAGGCCGGAACGCTGCATTTCCCTCACCTCGATGCCGAGATTGCGCAGCAGGTCACGCGGCGCTTGCGTCTCGCCATTATAGCGGCCGAGATAGCAGGGATCGTGGTACGTCAGCGCCCGCGTGTCGGTAGCCTTTCCGAGTTGCAATTTGCCTTGCGATGCCAGCTCGGCAAGAAGCGCCGTGTGGTGAATGACAGTGTAATTGCCGCCGAACGCCGGATATTCGTTGCGCAAGCTGTGCAGCACGTGCGGATCGGACGCGACGATGCGCTTGAAATCCAGCGACGCGAGCATTGCGATATTTTGCTTTGCCAAAGTCTGGAAGGTCGCCTCGTCGCCGAGACGGCGTGCGGTGTCACCGGTATCGCGTTCGCGCTCTCCGAGGATGGCGAAGTCTGCGCGCGCGGCCTTCAGGCTTTTCACGAGCGCCCGGAGCGTCCGCTGGTAACGCATGTCGAATGCGCCTTCACCGGCGAAGAGCAGAAGATCGACGGGTTTCCCCGGTTGCGCCTCCGGAACATCGAGATCGATGGCCCAATTGTATCGCGACGCATTCGCGTATCCGCTTTGCGTTCCCGTTTCGCGGAGATTGCTGAGCGTTTCGGGAGCGCTTCCCGGTACGTCGCCGCGTGTGAGGTTGAGGCTGCGGCGCATGCCGACAATCGCGTCGACGTGCTCGATCAGCATCGGACATTCTTCGACGCAGGCGCGGCAAGTGGTGCAGGACCAGACCGTTTCGGCTTCGATGAGTTTCGGGACAATTGGTTGGTCTGGCGCTCCCCTGTGTGCACCAAGCATGATGCCGGGATAGGGTCGCCCCGCATAGGCCACATCGCTCGAACTCGATAGTCCTGCGACGAGATCTTGGATGAGTTTCTTCGGATTGAGCGGCTGGCGGGCCGCGAAAGCGGGACACGATTGCTCGCACTTTCCGCATTCGACACAGGCATCAAAGCTCAACAGCTCGGTCCAGAGAAAATCGGAGGGTTTCGCCACGCCGAAGTCGCGGTTCGCCAAAGCCAGTGGCGCCAGCGCCGTCGATCGTACGCCGGAGAAGCGCTCAGGTCTGGGATGGAACGCGAGATGCAAAAGCCCCGCGACGGCATGCTTCATAGGAGAGCCCATTCCGATGCCGAGCGCAAGCTCTGCCGAACCGGCCAAAAGCAGCAACAGTGCAAACACGGCGATGGCCAGCGATAGCGCTTGCGGCGGAGCCATTACAAGAATTGCGAGGCCAATCGCGAACGCCGCGAGCGAGTACGGCAGACGATTCCATGCGCCACGCGAGAGTCGCTGAGGCGGCTCGCGCCGCCGTGCCCAAACGAAGTACGCGCCCGTCAACATGACGGCTGCAGCGAGCAGGATTCCCCAATCGAGAAGGCGCGCATAGAGCCCAAGGCCATAATTGATTGCGACGAGAAACAGCGCCGCAATCGCCCCGCCTGCCGCCGCGATATGGGTCTTCGCGATATAGGGATCGCGCGCGACGACATGATGCAAATCGACGAAGTAACGCTTCGGTACGGCCAGCAGATCAAACCACGTGAAGGGCGCCGCCCTTCCCGCGCGCCACAGGGCCGAGCGGCGCGCAAGTCCGATTGCGAGCGTCGCGACCGAGACCCAAAAAAGCACCGTGACGGTTGGCGCGACCCACACGATTAAAAATCCTTACACAGCCGGAGCGAGTCATAGATGGCGGCGTGGATGTTGTGCATCGAAACGCAATCGCCGACGCGAAACAACAGAAAGCGTCCGTCGCCGGTTGCTTCCTGGAGCGCCGGTTGCGGTTCGGCGGCGTACAGCGATTTGAGATCCACCTGCCCGCGATTGAGCGAGCGGTCTTTCAGCGAGGTATAGAGCTCGGTGTTCGGCGTGATGCCGTTTTCGATGACGACTTGATCGACGACGCGTTCTTCAAGCTCATCCGTGTATTCATTGCGCAGCACCGCAATCTTCTTGTTGCCTTCGGCGTAGACGCGATCGAGCCAATGGTTCGGGGTCGGGATGATGCCTTGCGAATAGAGGCGCCGATAGAAAATCGGAAACGTGGTGCCGCCGACGTCGTCGGAGACTTTGGTGTCGGGCGTCACGATCTCGACGGTGCAGCCGCGGCTGGCGAGGAAATCGGCAGTGCCGAATCCCGCGTGGGCGCTGATGCCGTCGTAGACGAGCACGTTCTCCGCCGGCGCAACCTTCTCCGACAGGATATCCCATGAGCTGATGGAGAGGCCGTCCTTCGCGCCCCAGTTCGCGACCTGATCGCAATGACTGCGGCCGCCCGTCGCGAGCACGACGATGTCCGGCCGCTCGCTCAGCACCATATCGGACGTCGCTTCCGTTTCGAGACGCCGATCGACGCCTAGGCGCTTGGTTTCGAGATCGAACCAGCGAACGATGCCAGCCATCTGCTCGCGTTGCGGCGCCTTCGCTGCGAGATTTATCTGCCCGCCGACCGTTGCTTTGCGCTCAAACAAGATAACGTCATGTCCGCGTGAACGCGACACGCGCGCCGCTTCGAGACCAGCCGGGCCGCCGCCGACAACGACGACGCGCCGCTTCGCGCCCTTCGTCTGCGTGATGACGTGAGGCATCGTCGCTTCGCGCGATGTCGCCGGGTTCTGGACACAGAGCGTATCGGAACCCGAATACATGCGATCGATGCAGTAGTTGGCGCCGACGCACTGGCGGATCTGATCTTCGCGGCCTTCGCGGACCTTCTTCATTATGTGGGGGTCAGCGATGTGCGCGCGGGTCATGCCGACCATGTCGACGAAACCGTTCGCGAGAATGCGTTCCGCCTGGGTGATATCGCGGATGCCTTGCGCGTGCAGGATCGGCACGTTGACAACGGATTTGATCCCGGCGGCAAGATACACAAACGGTTCGGGCGGCAAGGCCATCGGCGGCATGCAATTCGCCAGCGTGTTGTGCGTGT
>JAEWCT010000157.1 GCA_023390485.1 Pseudomonadota bacterium | reverse complement strand
GGCTCGACCCGGTCAATCCCTACGACTGCTCGAAGGTTTCGATGGACGCGCTCGCGCGCTGCTTCGCGAACGCGATTACGGGAATTCGCCTCGGGACGGTCTGCGGCATGAGCCCGTTCCTGCGCCCGGAGCTGATCTTCAATGCGATGAATATTGCGGCGATGCGCGACGGTTGCGTCCAGGTCCGCAATCGGCGCTCCTATCGCAACATCCTCTTCCTAGAGGATCTCGCCCATTACGTCCTGAGGCTCATCGAGCTTCGCGAGGACCTCCCGCCGATTTTGAACACCGGCTCGCTCAACATCAGCATCGGCCAGCTCGCCGACAGCATCGCCGCGTTCCACGGTGTCCCGGTGATCGATCACGGCAGCTCTACAACGTACTCGTTCCAGATGAATTGTCAGAAGATCCAATCGCTCTGTGGCGCGGCGCGCGCCGTCAGCATGGCCGAACGCTGCGAGCGGTTCAGCGCCAGCTATCGCCCCGAACTAAAAGCTGCATCATGACCGCAGATTGCGAACCACAGCGTACGTGCATCGTTTGCAAAGGGCTCGTTACGCCGTTGCTCGGTCTGGACGTTCAACCGCCGGCCAATCAGTTGCTCGCCGATCCCGGTGAGCCGCATGATGCCTTTCCTCTAGGCTTCGCGATCTGTCCCGACTGCACGCACGGCCAGCTCACGCACTTCGTCGATCCGGCCAAGCTCTTCAAGCATTACCTCTACGCGAGCGGCACCAGCGGAACGCTCAAGGCCTATTTCGAATGGTTCGCCGATACCTTGCTGCGCGCGAGCAAGCCCGGCGCCCGCGTTCTGGAGATCGCTTCGAACGACGGCAGCCTCTTGGGATGCCTGGAAGCCAGAGGCTTCGATGCCGTCGGTGTCGATCCTGCCGAAAACCTGAATAAGATCGCGAGCGCCGCGGGACGAAAAGTCGTGACGGGGTTCTTTCCGCAAGCACGGCCCGAAGGGCAGTTCGATATCATCATCGCGATGAACGTCGCGGCACATACACCGGACCCGGCGACGTTCATGCGCGGCGTGCGCGAATGCCTGGCTCCGGGCGGCGTCGCGATCATTCAGACGAGTCAGGCGTTGATGATCGCCAACGGCGAATTCGACACCGTCTATCACGAGCATTACTCGTTCTATACCGTCGCTTCGATGGCCCGTCTTGCGGGGATCTGCGGCTTGCGTGTGGAAGATTTCCAGCTCACGTCGGTGCATGGCGTGAGCCTGCTGTCATTCCTCAGACGAGCGGACGATGCGTCTGCGCCCTTCGCGTTTACCGGTAGCGAACCATTTTCGGTAGCATGGCCGTCTCCGGTGCCGCCGTCGCTGTCACGAGAGCTCTCCGGAGCCGAAGTCCTGAGCGCCTATGCGACGTTCGCCGACGGCGCGAAGGGCGCAATGAGCGCCGCCGCTGAAGTCGTCAAGCAACATCGCGCGACAGGCCGGAAGATTGGCCTCGTCGGCGTCGCGGCGAAAGCGCTGACATTCGTCCGTGCTGCGGGCATCGTGCCCGATGTCTATCTCGACGAAGCGGCGCTGAAGGTTGGACTGACGATCCCAGGCACGCAACACGCGATCCAGCCCTTCAGCAAGGCGGCCGAAATCGCCGGCGACACGACGTTTCTGATCGGAGCCTGGAACTTCGCCGATGAGCTGATGCGGAAGATCCGTCAGCAGAGCGGCAACGCGTCGCCGAAGTTCATCGTCTATTTTCCGACGCTTCGCGAGATCGGGTGAAACGCCAATGCCGAAGCGGGTCGTCATCTCGCACTTCTTCAACGAGGCCTATCTGCTTCCCTGGTGGCTCCGCCACCATCGCGAGATCTTCGATCACGGCGTCCTGATCGATTATCACTCGACGGATGCGTCCGTCGAAATCTGTCGCGAGCTCGTGCCCCATTGGGAAATCGTCCCGTCCGAAAACACAACGTTCGCGGCGCTTCTCTGCGATTTCGAAGTGATGAAGCATGAGCAGCGTTTCCCGGACGCGTGGAAACTCGCACTCAACACCACCGAATTTTTCGTCGCTCCCGGATTGCAAAAGATGGAGCGGGTTATTGCCCAGCACGACTTGACGGGGGGCCGCCTGCCCGGCGCCGTTATGGTCGATACCGATCCGCAAAATCCGGCCGATCCGCTGCGGCCGTTGATCGAGCAGAAGGCAACGGGCATCTGGGAAGACGAGATCGACTTCGCATCGCTCGCCATTCCGGGCCTGACATTTCCGACGCGCAGTCGGCTTTACCATCGCTACGCGATCGGAGCGTATACGCCAGGTAGGCACTCATCGCATTTGCCGCGCCAGTGCAACGGCAGCCGCGAACTCGGATCGATCCGCTGGTACGGCTTCAGCCCGTGGTCGAACGCATTTAAGGCGCGCAAGCTGCAGATTTCGGAGAAGCGCGATAGCTTCGACATCAAGAACGGTTTCGGCGCGCAGCATCAGGCGGACATTGCCGAGCTTGATGGGCGCTGGTCGAAGCTCGCGCCGTTGAGCAGCGTACTACGAAACGCTGCTTGAAACCTTCAGCGCCACCCGGTTAGTGGGCGTTCGGCATGACCGTCGCCGCTATCGTCTCACGCAAGATTTTCGCTTGATCCCGTTTCGCGAACACCTCGAATGCCCGCCGTTCGAGTGCCCGGCGGCGCGGCTCGTCGCGAACGAGCGCCACGCAGTTCGAGACGAGTTCGTCATACGGCACCGCCAGCATCGCGTTTCTGATATCGTCATCGATCTCCGTATGCGGCCCGCATTCGGATACGACAGCTTTACGGTTCGCGAGAAGGTATGATGTCCGGACGATCTCGTGGATGCTGTCCTGATAGAAGTGCACGTTGAGGACGACTTTTGCTTCCGCAATCGCCCGGTCGCGCGCTTCTCCATAGACGTTGAAGAGATGCTTCACATTGAGGCCCGCGGCACCGAGCGCCACAAGGACGGCCTGACGGCGCGCATTCAAGCTGCCGTAAAAAAGAACGTCGACCGGCAGTTCGGAGGGCGGAAGAGCGCGCGTCAGCTCCGGCGCGTATCCGATGCTGACGTGGCGGACATAGGGGCTGCCCGTGAGCCGGCGCAACGCATCGATATTGCGGACGCTGTAATCCCAAACCGCGAGACGGCTCAACAGGCTGAGGTAAATCGGCCGCGAGCGCACATCGAATCCGGCCACCTGCTCGAGATTGATGATCACGGTGTTCATCGGAACCCGGTCCGCGAGTTCCTGCGAGTCGATAAGATGCGCGCCGAGCAGCAGATTGACGCCCGAAGTCTGCAGCGCGTTGGTTTTGCGCTCGACCTCCACGCCGAGCGACCTGAGACCACTTTCAAAGCCCAGTGCAAGATCGTCGAAGCCTGCCGTATGCGGATTGCCGTCGGGCGTGATTGTGACGAGGCTGACGCGGCGCCAGGCCGGCGGGATGAGGTCAGCGTTGAGGAAATCCGCTTCGAAGAGGTCCGCGTCCGCGCGTGCAGCGGTTTCAACTGCCGGCGAAGGTGCGACGGACGCCGCCACCCGCTGACCACCCGAACGCCGCGCAACGGCGTTTTGCAGCTTGCTCTGCAACAAAGGTGCGGACGGGTCGAGTTCGAGCGCTACCGTAAAGGCCTCAACGGCGCCCTCGAATTGTTCGAGTTTGACGAAAATGTCCCCGAGCATTTCCCACGACGAAGCGGAATTGTAACCAAGGCTGATGGCCTTGCCCTTGGCGCGTGCTGCAAACTCGAGCTTGCCGAGCGGAATGAGAACCGTCGCCAGGGCCTCGTAGGCATCGGCCGAGTCCGGCTCCTTCACGATCGCCTTGGCGAAAAGCTCCGCAGCGACATCAAGGCCGCCTGCGCGTGCGATCTGCAACCCGTGAAGCAGCAAATCGGTAGCCGAGGCCGCGTCGGTATCGAACGGAACGACGTTGCTCGGAAGGCCGTCTTTTTGCTCCGACTCATCATCGATCAGATCGGACAGCGAAGGCCATTGGTTCATTGCCATCGAATTCTCCGGACAAGCGCAATCAAGCAAAACCCCGCCCAAAAAGCGAAGCCGCCGAGCGCATCTTCCGATCTAGATGGATAACCCTGCGCGAGCCTGTCGCTCAGAGAATGGTGGCCTAGACTGATCCCCGACCCGAGCGGCCTGTGGCGCTCGCTCGATCTTTGGCAAGCGACGTCAGCGCCCGAATACGCAACTTCTCGATGGCGGAGGCTTGCTCGGTGAGGAACAGGTACGCCGGGTGCGTTTCATCGAGTGCCGGTAGCAGCTTGATGCCCGCCTTGTGCCACACGGCCCAAGCAACCTCGCCGGTCAGCGATATGT
>JAEWCT010000426.1 GCA_023390485.1 Pseudomonadota bacterium | reverse complement strand
ACGTTGCCGCGCAGCGCGCCAAGCGTGTTCGCTCAGAACCTCCCTTGTCGACGGCACAAGCATCGTCACCTCCGCTGCTTCACTGGGGCCGATGCCGCGAAGCACGCGCGAGAAAGATTACTTCGATCGGTATTTTTTGCCGCCGCTGCGCCTCTTGCTGCTTGGCAGCGGACCGCTGCTCAATGCCATCGCAGGCGTCGCTCAGGTGAGTGGACTTGAGATCGCCGTCTGGTCGCCCGACGAGGCGACACGGAATGAGGCAGGGAGGCGCGGAATATCGGCTTTCAATGGCACCGCGGCACTTCAATCCTCGATCGAGGCGCTCGATTACGCTTCGGCGGCGGTGCTCGTCTTTCACGATCACGAGGCGGAGCCCGATATCCTGGCGCGCGTCCTCGAGATGGAGTGTTTTTACATCGGCGTTCTAGGCAACCATACTGTGCACAGGCATCGCCTTGAGGCGCTGCAGACCAAGGGCTTCACAGCCACTGCCCGCGCGCGGCTGCATGCTCCAGTTGGATCGATCCCCGGCGCGAAAAGCAAAGCCACTCTGGCGACGGGCGTGCTTGCGGAGATCTTGGCCGAGGCCAAGGTCGCCAACCTCGTGTCGTGACTGCGGCGAGCCGAGTCGCCGCTGTTCTCCTGGCCGCCGGAAGCTCGGAGCGCTTCGGTAGCGAAAACAAGCTTTTGGCAGAAGTCGGTGGCGAGCCTTTGCTCCGTCGTGTCACGCGCGTGGCCATTGCGGCCCGACTTTCTGAGATCGTCGTCGTCACCGGTCATGAGGCAGAGCGCTGCCGCAGCGTCCTTGATGGGCTTGCCGTTCGGTTCGTCCATAACGCTGCTTGGATGCAGGGCATGGGCTCCTCGATCGCGGCCGGTGTCGGAGCGCTCGGAGACGAGTTCGACGGCGCGTTCATCGTGCCGTCCGACATGCCTTATCTGACGTCGGCCCTCTTCACTCGCCTGCAGGCCGAGTTCGATGTGTCCGGCGGACGCGCGATCGTCTTCCCCGTGACTGCGGCTGGAGAACAGCGCAATCCCGTTTTGTGGCCGCGGGCACATTTCTCCGAGCTCAGGGCTTTGGTCGGCGCGACAGGCGCCAAGGTGCTTCTGCGAGAGTATGCGGCGCAAAGTCTTGGCGTTCCTCTCGCATCAGACGAGGAAGCAATTGACATCGACACGCCGGCCGATCTGGCCGCCGTCTGCGACCAGCAACGCGCGCACTAAATCTAGATTGCAACGCTAGCTACAGGTGCTCCATCGAAGGCACTTTGCCTGTGTCTGGCGTGCATTATAAGTTATTGAACTATATGAAAATATTACTTTTTCAGAGATCCACTCGCAGTCTTCAATTGCTTTGCTGATGCAATCTGGCCTCCCGTACGGTGTGGACAATGTCGATGGCCATAGCGGTTAAGAGAGACGTTAAGCTGCTGTTATCAGCGATCAACTTGGATTGGAGACGCTTTGCCAGCTGATGCAAAGGGGGTCGCGGACCCGATCCGTCGCATGTCTGTTTCAAACATGGTATCACTTAGCAACTTCACTTACCGAGCATCCGATAATGTTGGACCGGCGATGACACAACAGCAACCGATCCGCTGCGATACTTGCGCAGTGCGCCACCGTGCGGTCTGTGGGGCGCTGAGCCGGACTGAAATAGAGCGGCTCAATGCAATCGCTCACCATCGGACAGTGCCGCAAGGGCAAGCGATCGTGGCGGATCAGGACACGGTAGCCTCATTCGCCAATATCATCTCCGGCGTCGTCAAACTCACTAAGGCCATGAGCGATGGGCGGCAGCAGATCGTCGGACTTCAGTTTGCGTCCGATTTTATCGGCAGGCCGTACCGCGATCACAGCGCGTATGAAGTGACCGCCGTGAATGAGGTTCACCTCTGTACCTATGACCGCGGGCAATTCGAGCGTCTGGTCCGGGAGTTTCCCGGGTTCGAACGCCGCTTGTTCGAAAACACGCTGGACGAGCTCGATGCCGCGCGCGAATGGATGCTGCTGCTCGGACGAAAAAGTGCCGAGGAAAAGGTAGCAAGCTTCATTCTCATGGTTTCCAAGCGGATCGATGCGGTCGGTTGTCAGAGCGGACAGGTGCAGGGGCCGGCGAAGTTCGAGCTGCCCATCTCGCGCGCTGAGATCGCCGATTTCCTCGGCCTAACAATTGAAACGGTCAGCCGGCAATTTTCCCGCCTCAAGGCCAAGAAAATCATCGGCCTCGATGGGGCGAGGACTGTTGTTGTCTTGGACCCCGCTCATCTGGAACGGATAAGCAGCGTCTAGATCGCGGGCGCGCAGCGTACATCAGATCCGAGATAGGTATCGAAGCACGCCGCGATGCTTCTCACAAATGGCCGACCGCGCGGTGTGACGACGAAACCGTCATCGACCTTTTCCAGAAGACCGGCGGTATCTGCCTCGACCATCTCCCGGCCTTCCAGAATGACGCCCGACGCCGCAGCTCCGAAGTGCTCGCGGACGTTGGATTCGGAATAGCTGAAGTCGCACATCAATTTCGCGATGACGTAGCGCCGAACACGATCTTCGTCTGTCAGCTTGACGCCTCTGGTCGTGGCGAGGCCTGTCGCTGCAATACGCTCTTCGTATTCGGCGGGAGACGACACGTTCTGAAAATATGCGCTGCCGATGCAGGAGATGGCCGACGGCCCGACGCCGACCAGGGTTTCCGACGTATCGGTCGTATATCCTTGAAAGTTGCGGCGAACGGGTCCGACGGCCAAGGGATCGTCCTTCAGTGCGAAATGGTCGAGCCCGATCCGGACGTAACCTGCGGCGGTGAGCATGCGCGCGGCTCTTTGGGACTGAGCGAAGCGTTCGACGCTGTCGGGAATCGTCGTGGCGTCAATAATTGATTGGTGTGCGAAGCGCGTGGGCAGATGCGCATACCCAAATAGCGTGACACGATTTGGCTGCAGCGAAAGGACCTGCTCGACCGTCCGTTCGATTCCAAGTCGGGTCTGCAGCGGCAATCCATAAACGAGGTCGATGTTGATCTTGTCGATCCCGGCATCCCGTAAACTGTCTACGCAGGCTGACGTCACTTCGAACGACTGCAACCGATTGATGGCAGTCTGAACGGTGCGGTTGAAATCTTGGACCCCAATAGACACCCGATTGACGCCTGCCAGCTTCAGCGCCTGCGCAAGCGACGCGCTCGCTTCGCGCGGGTCGATCTCGACGGCGAATTCGGCGGTGGCGTCGATCTCGAAAGATTCGCGAATGAGCGCAGTCAACGCCAAAATCTGCTCGCCGGCCAGAATGTTGGGGGAGCCGCCGCCCCAATGCATATATGAAATCTTGTGCTTGGAGAGTCCGAGCGCGGCGATGGTCCGTAATTCCGCTTCCAGAGCTTCCAAATAGCGGATGACGGGCTCTTTGGTGCGTGCAACTTTCATATTGCAGCCGCAGTACCAGCAAAGCTTTTTGCAGAACGGCACGTGCACGTAGAGCGAAAACGGCGTTTCGTCTTCCAATTCGATCAGAGCTTCTGCGAAGTCCTTCTCGCCGACCGTGTTCCGAAACTGGGCGGCGGTCGGATAGCTCGTATATCGCGGAACGGGGGCGCTCATGCGGCGCACAAAATCTGGAGACATCCCGTTATTTCTCCTGCCCGAGCGAGGATGGGCATTTTTTGCAGATTGAAGATGATGATCTCCGGGCTCTGAGCTTTAGCAGCGGTATTCTGATACAACGGGGATGGTCACTCATCATGATCCATTCCTGAAGGCGCGCGAGGTCTTCGACAGTCAGTGCTTGGCGTGCCGCGGGCAAAACGACGCTGTCCTCCCATGCGATATGGCGGCGCTGGCTTTCGAAATAGCCGCGAAGAATATAACCGAGCGTTTCCGGGTTCTGTGGTGTTCTGCATTGCAACGCGTCTTTGAGCGCGTCGACGAGTTCGTCTGCGATGTCTTCGTCACGCTCATGTTCCTGGCTGAGGCACGCCAACGCCTGAACGACAGTGTCGTTGGGCGACAACCGCTCTCTGAGAAGCGGGAAAAGCGCGTCTTCCTCGAATCTCGTGTGGGATTTTACGCTTCCCTTCAGAATGGAGATTGCGATCACTGCGAACGCAGTATCGAACTTGGCCGGCAGGTCGTCGGCGATGCTTTCCAAAAGATCGCACAACTCCAATTGCAGGGCGTGCTCCTCCTCGATGATCTCGAGAGGATGGGGCGTCGCGCAGTGTCCAGCATCATCCAGTCGTTTTGCCGGGCTGGCATCCGTCATTAGTGAGATCCTCGAAGGACGTGAGGCCGCGGTTCTAGCGATGCGACATTTCTAATGCCGCTCTTCTTGGCGAACCTTGACTTAGATCAAGGCTGCTGGCGCCCCGTTATTCGACTGTGAGTTCCGAATTGGGATCGGGAGGCAGCTTTGCAGGACGTATTGGACGAGCGCTCGGGGCTCAGCGATTCGCTGGCGCTCATCAGCGCAGCCATCATCGGCGCGATTGGTCTATTGTTCGCGCTTGCCGGAGAGGAGGAAATCCTTCGGCTTCAGGGGTTCATCGTGTTGGCAGCGGCGGTTGCGGGCGGCTTCTACGTTGTAACGCATCCGACGAACCTCAGACAGGAGAGGCGTTCCGGCTACTTCGACGGTCCCATTCGCGTTGCGACGATCGCCTGCGTTTTCTGGGGTATAGCCGGATTTCTCGTTGGTGATATTCTCGCGTGGCAACTTTCATTTCCGGCGCTGAACTTCGATTTGCCGTGGACCAACTTCGGGCGCCTGCGGCCGGTTCACACCTCGGCCGTCATTTTTGCGTTCGGCGGCAATGCTCTCATCGCGACTTCACTTTATGTCGTTCAGCGGACGAGCCAGGCTCGGATGCCGGGCAAATGGGCGCCGTGGTTCGTCGTCTGGGGGTATCAGCTTTTCATCGTCATCGCGGCGTCCGGCTACCTGATGGGCGTGACGCAAGGCAAGGAATACGCCGAGCCCGAATGGTACGCCGACATCTTGCTGACGGTCGTATGGGTTGTCTATCTGCTCGTATTTCTCGGGACGCTGAAGGATCGCCAAGAGCCACACATTTACGTCGCGAACTGGTTCTTCCTCGCCTTCATTGTCACAGTCGCGATGCTGCATATCGTCAATAACCTTGCGCTGCCGGTGTCATTTCTCGGAACGCTGAGCTATCCGCTTTTTCCGGGCGTTCAGGGTGCCATGACGCAATGGTGGTACGGGCACAATGCCGTTGGATTCTTTTTGACG
>JAEWCT010000339.1 GCA_023390485.1 Pseudomonadota bacterium | reverse complement strand
CTTTGGAAGCGCGATTTCAGCGGCGCGAGCGGTCTCTTCGCCGTCGTCCTGAAGCCGGTGCCGGAAAAATCGCTGGCGGCATTTCTCGACGGACTGAAATTGTTCGGGATGGGCTATTCGTGGGGCGGCTATGAAAGCCTCGTCATTCCGTTCGATCCGACATCATACCGGACGGCGACGCGCTGGCACGGCCCCGGACCGGCGCTCAGGTTTCACATCGGGCTCGAGGCTGTCGAAGATCTCATTCACGATCTCGACGAGGGTTTCGCGCGCCTCGAAGCGGCACGCTAGCTTTTCGGCCGCGACGGCTTAGAAGCCCAGCGCGCGGCGGACCATATCGCCGACGGTATTGCCGCCGGAATAATAGTAGCCGCGGCCGGATCGCGTCAGCCCCATTTCGTCTCTGGACCGGCCTTCCTCCCAGTGCCGCGATGCGTAGCCGCGGAAGCGTCCCTCTGAATGGCCATCCTCGTCTCTCCGGCCGCCGACGCGAATTTTCTTAGCGGTGGAGGAATCGAGGGCCTCGGGCGTCACGTGTTCCTGGGTCACGTCGATGTCTTTCCACTTGCCCGCAAGCGCCAGTGTGATGCGCTCCTGATGACCGTAGTAGTCCTCGAAGAATTGCGGAGTGCCGTCGTCCGCGACCCAGACGGTGAAATATCCTACGTGCACGGGAATCGGCTTATTCAGATCGAACTGGTTGTCCATCGGGCCTTTCTCGACGAGATGTGCGACGTTCGGCGTCTGGTTTCCCCGGTCGATGTTGAAGACCAATTGCGCGAGTTGCTGCGGGTTTCGCACGCGCATGCAGCCGTGACTGAAAAGGCGAGCCCGCGCGTTGAAGAGAGAGCGCGACGGCGTATCGTGGAGGTAGACGGAATGTTTGTTCGGAAAGAGCAATTTGACGAGGCCGAGCGCGTTGTCGTCGCCAGCCGGCTGATAGATCGTATACTCGCTGAGCTTCGCCCTTCCCCAATTCACCCGGCTGCTATCGATGACGCGTCCGTTGCGCATGACGACATAGCCCTGGCGCTCGACGGAGCGGCCCGTGCGCAGCGCCGTTGCTTTAATGGAATTCGGCAGATTCCATCTTGGCCGTAGAACGATCTTCGTCATGTCTTTCGAAAAAATGGGCGTCTGCGTGCTCGGGGTACCGACGACCACGCGCTCATTGAACACGGGTTTATTGCTCTCGGTCAGCACAATCGAAAACGACGGGATATTGACCAAGACGTGGGTGTCGCCGAGCGAGCGCGGCATCCACCGCCACTCCTCCATATTGGCGATGACGGCTGCGATCCTCTCGGGGGAGGATGCGATATCTTCGCCGGAAAGCTTCGCTCGCGTCGTGGGTCCGACGATGCCGTCGGCATGGAGCGACTTCGATGCCTGAAAGTTTTTGACGGCGCGGGCGAGCGCGTCATCAAACACCTGTTCCGACCCCAGCGCGGAGGCAATGCCGAATCTCTGCTTCAGTGTTGCGACGTCGGGATCTCGCACGCCAGGCTCAAGCATCGCGCCACGGCGCGGAATATCAAATCGCTTGGTGTTGTCCGGTGTGCCGCCTCTCATTCGCGCGAGAAGCGCCTTGAGCTTCAGGAATTGATCGTGCGACGGCTGGAAGGCGCGCAATGTTTCATCCGGGTTCGCCGCGCCGGCCATACGCGCGAGCACGGTCGCTGCATCCGTGATGACGGGCGTCCGATCCAGGAAACCCGACAGTTGCTTGGTGGGCTCGGAAATGCGGCCACCTTCTGCCTGATGTGCATAGCGCAAGACGGCAGCGGTGATTTCCAGCTCGGCGGCAACCGTCTCGTCGGGATTCCAGCTGCCTGATGGCATCGGCTGCTTCACGGCGCTGAGATCGAAGTCGGACGCCTTGAGGCCCCAGTCCTGGGCATGAGCCAGTTCGGCCATGACAAGCGTTGCGGCGCGCGTCGGGCCTTGTTCATCGACCCAGACCGGGCTGCACTGGCGCGCTTGATAAAACGCAGAGACGGCCGCGCGATCTTGCGCTTCGAACGACGACGAAGTTTTGTCCGAGAGCTTGGCACATAGTGCCGCCGAAGTGCCCGACAGCGTCGCGGAAAGCGTCTCCAGCGCGTTACCGGATTGAGCGTCCGGCGTTTCGCTGCGCGTCTCGCCCGGCGGCTGGGCAGGCGTTCCCGGAGTTGCAACTGGCGGGTCCTCAGCGCGCGCGAGCGATGGCATGAACGCGGCGCCCATGAAACTCAGCGCCATGACTGCTGTCATCATATGCAGCATATGTTGCGGGCGACGTGCGATGCGGAGAGACGGTGTCATCGAGACTACACCCAACTGTCGTTTCCAAGACCGCAGTGGAACGCAACCAAATGCAATCTCGACTCATCGCCAGAGCTCGTCTCAGTAACGGCGTCCGTGGTTAAATGTTGGTGTCAGATCGCATTTGAAATCTCGCGACCGCATCGCGCGGTTCCAAATGCCGCACGATGTTTGTGGCGATCCCGGCAGGGCTCGAACCTGCAACCTTCGGAGTCGAATTCCGACGCTCTATCCATTGAGCCACGGGACCGTTGCGTGACGCCTCGCTGCGCGTGACGCTGACACGGGTGTGCTGAGAACCGTCACGTTTCGATCGTGGCGCCGCGTTGACGACACATTGCGAAGAGAGACTCTCTCCTGTGAATGATCGCACAATCCATATTGCGATCAAATGTAAACTTAACTGGAACCAAATCCGTCCAACTGCCGTTAGCCATCAAGCGGGGATGCGCTATTTTTTGTGGAGACCGCTTCCAAGTCATGGCTTTGATCGAGCAATTCTGCCACCGCCAAATTCGTTCCGTGCAATCGCACCTTCCGGATTTCAATGATTGGCAACATCGAGCCGAGTCTCGGATGTTGCAATACATCGGTGGATCGGAGACGCAACCGCAGCCGACCTGTTCCGCAACGACATTGTTATTGAAGGCGGTCGCAGCGTCCGGCGCTTCGGCTTACCGCAACTATGAGCCCTCGCTTCGCGCGTGGAAGAGCAACGTGTCGCTAGACTCTGCAAATTTGCGCCGGCACGCGCGGGATCTCTATTGCAAAGCAGAGCAGGAAGCGCGTCTGCATCAAGAGATTTTCGCCCGCGTCATCCGGACGAATGGATAGCGATCGACATTCGGCGAACCGGAAAGGAACCTCCTCAGAATACTCCGAACCCCTCGCGTTATTGAACGCTTTCCTGTTCGGCGCCGTCGGACCGTGCACGGAACCATCGGCGCCGGGCGGCCGTTTCGATCAAGAACGTCCACAGGCAAAGGAGATTTTGATGAAGGTTCTCAAAGGTGCAGTTGTCACGCTGGGTCTACTTGCCGCTGGCTCAGCCGGCGCGATGGCGCAGTCGACCTACGATAACAGCGATCAAAAGCTGACACCCAGCACGAAGACGCAACCTGCAATGCCTGCGCCGGCCAACGAGGGCGCCGGCGCCGGAGATACTGGCACTTCGAGTCCGGCCGGCATTCCTGCTGATCCAAGCACGAATGAAAACGTTCAGCCCGGTCCTTCTACCGGCACGCCGAACGATCCGGCAGCAGGATCAAACCCGGGCGCGCGCGTTCCGACATCTCCTCCGGGA
>JAEWCT010000316.1 GCA_023390485.1 Pseudomonadota bacterium | reverse complement strand
TGTCAAAGCCGGGACGGCCGGTGGAGACACGCGACGACGTTATTTCGCCCTCCGCATCGTAAACGCGGATCCTCTGCTGGTTGATCGAAACGACGAGAAGAAGCGGCGACGCCGGCGGCGCGACGATCGCGCCTTCGCCCGGAGCTTTCAGGGATTTGAGCTTGAGAATGCCTGATTTGGTTTTTGCATCAACGGCAGACGGGCCAGCGAAAATGCTCAATATGAGAACGCTAGCTGCGATCGAACGCAACGCCGGCGAAACTCTGCCTTTGAACTTGTTGAAACGACGCACGCGACCCACCCGACGTCGAAATGACAACACCCGTCAGAACGCTGGCAGCAGGCTCGTAATTAACCTCAGTCAGCGGTATGAATTGGCTATCAGAGGCCAGTGAGACGACGCAACCACAGTGCCGCACCCACCTAAGATTCGGGGCTGGCGATGTGGCGCTAATTCAACGCTTTCACCGATATTGCTCGATTAACTGTGGAAAGCCAGTGGAGAAATTTACCAAGTCGCGGGCTTTTGCCAAGCCTCGGCGCTAGCGGCTCGGCCCGCGGTTTCGTAAACTGTGTTTTCGCCGGATATTGGCGTGCCCGAGGGTGCGTTCAGGCTGGCCCAATTGCTCACTTTGAGGATGCACGGCGCCCGCGCCGATCGGAGTAAAATGTCTATCCATGTCAAGCGCCGCCGGCTCATGGCGCCGGACATCACCTCCCTGAAAGGGGGTGAGCCAATCGTTGCGCTCACGTCCTATCATGCGCACACGGCAGCGATCGCCGACAACCACTGCGATTTCCTGCTCGTCGGCGACAGCCTCGGCATGGTGATGCACGGCTTCGAAACGACCGTGCCTGTGCCGCTCGAATTGATGATCATGCACGGTCAAGCGGTCGTGCGAGGCTCAAAAAGGGCCCTCGTCGTCGTCGACATGCCGTTCGGTACCTATGAGGAAAGCCCCTCCATGGCCTTTCGCAACGCTGCGAAAGTCATGAAGGAAACCGATTGCGGCGCCGTGAAGCTCGAAGGCGGCAGACGCATGGCGGAAACGATCCGCTACCTTGTCGATCGCGGCATACCGGTCATGGCGCATATCGGTCTCACGCCCCAGTCGGTGAACGTGCTCGGCGGATTCAAGACGCAGGGCCGCACGATCGATCAGTGGCATGCGATCGAAGAGGATGCACGGCTCGTCGCCGAAGCCGGAGCATTCGCTGTCGTTCTCGAAGCGATGACCGCGCCGCTCGCCGAACGGATCACCAAGGCCATACCCATTCCAACCATCGGCATCGGCGCCTCAGCGGGCTGCGACGGCCAGATTCTCGTTATGGAGGACATGCTCGGCCTGTCGCCGAACGTCCCGAAGTTCGTGAAGAAATTCGGCGCGATCGGAGCGGCCATCGACAGCGCGATAGCCTCTTATGCCGCAGAGGTCCGTGGCCGGACATTCCCTGCGAAAGAGCATACTTACAATCTGAAGAACGACGAGGCCGAACCGTCGCTGGCCGCGGCCCGAGCCACGAAAAAGCCCAAGACCACGAGCACTTAGCGGTTCAAGGCCAAGGTTTATGTACGCTTGCGCAAAGGAAACTTCGGGCGAGGGCTTGCTCGGAGCGCCCGCTCCGCTATCTATGCCCCGCTAGCCGGGCTGATCGTGAGAATATTCTCCGCCAGTCCCGGCGACTGAATGAGGTTTGAGAGTTAATGGCCGACGATAATGACAGTCTGCTCCGCGAGGTCCAGGAGGAACTCCGCCGCGAGCAGATGCAGAAAATCTGGCAGCGTTACAACGGCCTGATCCTGGGCGCCGCGGCGCTCATCGTTCTTGCGGTGGCGGGCTACAAATTCCTGGAAACGCGCCGCATTACGGCCGCAGAGACGGGCGGAGCCGATTTCACCGCCGCCGAAAACCTCAGCGATCAGAAAAAGAAAGACGAGGCAGCAAAAGCCTTCCAGTCGATCGCGGAAAGCGGTCCCGCCGGCTACGCCGCGCTCGCGAAGCTGCAACTGGCCGGTGCGCAGGTGAAAGACGGCAAGACGGCAGATGCCGTTGCAACCTACGATTCGCTTGCGAAGCAGCCGGGCGCCGATGATCTGTTGAAAAACTTCGCCCAGTTGCAGGCCGCATCCTTACGGATGGCAGATGCGGACTATCAGGAAATCCAGAATCGCTTGACACCTCTCATCGGCGAGAACGCGCCCTACGATAAGAGCGCGCGCGAATTGCTCGGCATTGCTGCATTCAAGGCAAAGAAGTTCGATGAGGCGCGCAAGTATCTGGAACCTCTGCTTCTCGACCCGAATGCCTCTGATGCGCTGCAGGAGCGTGTTAAAGTCATAATGTCGGGCATAGCTGCCAACGAAGTTGCCGCGAACGCACCGCCAGCCGCGACGCCACCGCCGGCAACGGCAGCCTCGCCAGCAAAGCCGGCCGAGCCGGCAAAGACGGAAGCCGGCGCCGACAAGAAGTAGAACCGCGAAGCGGTGAGGGGAGAACGGGGTTGAGCAAAGGGGGACCTGGGATACGTTTCGGCGCGTCGTCGCTTTTGGCGATCGCCGCGACCCTGTTGCTTGGTGGTTGCGCCGGTGACGGTCCGTCCCTGCCGAAGATGAGCGACCTCAACCCGTTCAAGGAAAAGCAGACGCCCTTACCTGGCCGCCGCATTCCGATCGCTGACACGACAGAGAGCATCTCCGCCAATCTGGCGGACGCAAACGCGCCAGTCGCAATCCCGTCGCCGCGCGCGAACGATACATGGTCGCAGCCAGGCGGCGAACCGGGTAATGCGCCAGGCAATCT
>JAEWCT010000308.1 GCA_023390485.1 Pseudomonadota bacterium | reverse complement strand
CGGCAAGGCCGTGTAGAACACGCCAGCGCCCGAAAGCCGCGCCCGGCCGGAGCCTATGGCAAGGGCCGCAACCACGGCCGCACCAACAAGCGCCGCAGCGACGCCCCAACCGGCCATATCGTTGAGCACATAGATTGCGGCTACGAAGACCGCAGCGATGTGAGCGATAAGGGTGCGGTCCGGCATGTCACCTCTGACGATGCGGCCCCACTCCCAGCTCATCGCTGCGGCGACTAGGAATGTCAGCACTATGAAGGCTTCCGGACTCCAGTAGAGCATGACGAAGGCAATCACGGCGATGGCGACGCCCGATACGATGCGCAGCTTCAGCTCTTGCGGGATGGAGTCGAGCGCGCCCCAAGGAAACTGTCGTTGATTTTCGGGACCCTCGGCCGGCATCGTCCTGGCCCTCAAGCGGTCGAGCGTTTGGAGAGGCCGCCGAAGCGGCGTTCACGCGAGCGAAACTCTTCGATAGCGATTTCGAAGGCCGCCTTGTCGAAGTCCGGCCAGTAGCAGTCCAGAAAGACGAATTCCGAATAGGCCGTCTGCCAGAGCAAGAAGTTCGATAGCCGCATCTCACCCGATGTCCGGATCAAAAGATCGGGATCGGGAATTCCGGATGTGTCGAGCGCATTGGCGATGCGTTCCACGGTGATGTCCGAGGGATGCAGCTTGCCCTCCGCCACTTGCTCGGCGAGCTTGCGGGCGGCGCCTGCGATCTCGGTGCGTGAGCCGTAATTGAAGGCAATGACGAGCGTCAAAACATCGTTACCTCGGGTCAGCTCGACCGCTTCGTCGATCAGTGTCGTCAGCTCGTTGTCGACGTGCTGGCGCTGTCCAATCACCCGGATGCAAACTCCGGCCTCATGCAGCTCGGCCAGATCGCGCCGGATGAAACGCTTCATCAGGCCCATGAGATCGTCGACCTCTTCGATCGGGCGCTTCCAGTTCTCGGACGAAAAACTGAAGATCGTCAGATACGTGATCTTCAGCTCGATCGCGGCGCGGACAGCGCGGCGGACGGCTTCAACACCCTGGCGATGACCCAGCGCTCGCGGCAATCCGCGATCGCGCGCCCACCGCCCGTTACCATCCATGATGATCGCGACGTGACGCGGCGGGACGAGAATTCCGGACCCATCGTCGGTAGGCTTCGCTGCTGCCGCCACTGTCGAATGGTCCCTGGGATCAAGATCTCAATATCACTTGCATGCCTTCCTGCCCCCAAAAGAGCAGGAGATCAAACCTTCTGAATTTCCGCTTCCTTTGTGACGAGTGTCCCGTCGATCTCCTTGATGAGACGATCCGTCAGCTCCTGGACCTTCTCGGAATTGCCCCGATGGTCGTCCTGGCTCATTTTGCCGTCTTTCTCAAGCTTCTTCAGAAGGTCCATGGCTTCGCGCCGGACGTTGCGGATCGAAACCTTGGCCTGCTCGGCATATTTATGGGCAAGCTTGACCAGTTCCTGCCTGCGGTCGGCTGTCAGCGCCGGGATCGGCAGGCGGAGAATCTGGCCGTCCGTGATGGGGTTGAGGCCAAGGTTGGCTTCACGGATCGCCTTATCGACGGCGATGACATTGCTGCGATCCCAGACTTGAACGGTGATCATGCGCGGCTCGGGCACGGAAACCGTCGCGACCTGGTTCAGGGGCATGCGCGAACCGTAGACCATCACCTGGACAGGGTCGAGCAGGTTGACGCTGGCGCGGCCGGTGCGAAGGCCCGTGAATTCGCGCTTCAGAGCGTCGATCGAGGCGCGCATGCGCTTTTCAATTTCTTTGATGTCGTGACCTGCGAGTGCCATTTTCCTATTCCTCCAAGCGCTCGAAAGCTCAAAACCATCGCCGCCGCAGAAGGGCGGCACGAGGACGGGGCTTTCAGCCGCTTTCAGCCGGTTCCCTCGATAAGGGTCTGGCGCGCTTCCCCGCGCAGAGCCTTCAAGAGATTTCCGGGTTCTTCGATCGAGACCACAATTAGCGGAAGTCCGTTATCGCGGGCAAGGGCAATGGCTGCGCCGTCCATCACTTTGAGATCCTTGGCCAAAACTTCGGAATAGGTCAGCTTGTCGTAGCGGACCGCGTCCTTATGCTTCTTCGGGTCGGCGGAATAGACGCCGTCAACCTGGGTTGCCTTGAGGACGGCATCACAGTTCATCTCGATGCCACGAAGGACGGCTGCCGTGTCGGTCGTGAAAAAGGGGTTTCCTGTCCCCGCCGCAAATATGACGACGTTGCTCCGGGCGAGGTAGGCCAAAGCCTTCGGTCGGATATAGCTCTCGCACACCGTCGGCATCGGAATGGCCGAGAGGACACGCGCCTGGACTCCGCGATGGTCGAGCGCATTCTGCAAGGCCAGCGCGTTCATCACCGTCGCGAGCATGCCCATGTAATCGGCCGTGGCTCGATCCATGCCCTTCGCCGCGCCGGTCAGTCCGCGGAAAATATTGCCGCCGCCCACGACAATGGCGATTTCGGCCCCTTCCGCGACCGCGGCCGCGACATCGTTCGACAAACGATCGGCGACGGCCATGTCGATGCCGTAAGGTTGGGCGCCCATCAGAGCTTCGCCGGAAAGTTTCACCAGCAGCCGCTTATATTTGAGACCCTGCGCTCCAGGCATCCGCTTCACTCCCATCGGCATGACCACCCATCAAAAACCGGCCGGTCGCAGGGACCGGCCGGCTGATACCTAACGCGCTCGGACGATTCCGGCCAGCCTACCCGGCCATTGGACCGGGCAAAAGCTCAACCGCCGCTCGCAAGCTTGCGGACTTCCTCGCCGAAGTCCTCTTCCTTCTTGTCGATGCCTTCACCGAGCGCGAAGCGAATGAAGCCCGCGACCTTGACCGGTGCACCGGCCTTGCTCTCGGCTTCCTTGACGGCCTGCGCGACCGTCTTGGTGGTGTCGTGGATATACTGCTGCTCGAGCAGACAGTTCTCCTTGGCGAAGGCCTTGATGCCGCCCGAGATGATCTTCTCGAGAACGTCCGGCTTCTTGCCCTGGTTCTTGTCGGCGAGAATGGCCTTCTCGCGCTCGATCACTTCGGCCGGCACCTCGGAGATGTCGAGGGCAACGGGGCTTGTCGCGGCGACGTGCATCGCGATCATGCGGGCGAGTTCGAACAGCGACGGCTCATCGCCTGCGCTTTCGAGCGCGACGAGAACGCCGATCTTGCCGAGGCCGTCAGCCACACGGTTGTGGACGTAGTCGGCGACAACGCCTTCCCTGACGCTGACCGCCGCGGTCCGGCGAACGGTCATGTTCTCGCCGATCGTTGCCACTGCTTCCTGGATCGTCGTCTCGACGGTATTCTTGCTGCCAGGATAGGTTGCAGCCAAAAGGGCCTTCAGATCGCCCTTCGCGGCCGGGGCCAGCGCGGTGATCTCGCGGACAAGCGTCTGGAACTGCTCGTTACGGGCAACGAAGTCCGTCTCGGAGTTCACCTCGACGACGGCGCCTACGCGGCCCTTCGCGACGATGCCAATGAGGCCATCGGCGGCGACGCGGCCGGACTTCTTCGCAGCTTTCGACAGGCCCTTCTTGCGGAGCCAATCGACAGCGGCTTCGATGTCGCCGTTCGTTTCGGTCAACGCCGTTTTGCAATCCATCATGCCGGCGCCGGTCATATCGCGCAGCTTTTTTACATCTGCGGCGGTGATCGTCGTCATTCTGTCACCTATGAGGTTCGAGGCGCCACGACGGGCGCCTCATGTCAGTTCATTCACATTCGTGCTTCAGCAGCACGTCAGTTCGATGTCAGGCGCCACGCCAATTAGACGGTGGCGGCCTCGACGAGCTTCTTGGCCTGGCCGACCCAATCTTCCTTGGCGATCTGACCCCTGAGCTTCAGCTGACGGTCGAGCGACTCGGCGTACTCCGGAGTGAGGTCGGCGATCTGCCAGAAGTGGTATACGCCGGCATCGTTCAGGCGCTGCTCAATCTTCGGATTGATGCCGGTGATGCGCTTCAGGTCATCAGCTTCGCCGCGCGGCGCTTCGATGCCCTTGAAGACGACCTTCGGCAGGTCTTCAGCGGGCGGCGTTTCGGATGCACCGACGTCAACGCCGGCGGCGCCCTGCGAGCGCTCGAGGCCATCGAGAGCGGCGCGTGCCATCAGATCGCAATACAGCGTGATGGCGCGACCCGCGTCGTCGTTGCCCGGAACCGGATAATCGACGCCGTCCGGATCGCAGTTGGTATCGACGATCGCGACGATCGGGATGCCGAGCTTGCGGGCTTCCTGAATGGCGATCGATTCCTTATTCGTGTCGATGACGACGAGGAGATCGGGCGTGCCGCCCATGTCCTTGATGCCGCCGAGCGACTGGTTGAGCTTGTCGCGTTCGCGCGTGAGGTTCAGGATTTCCTTCTTCGTGCGGCCCTGCGGATCGGCAAGGATCTCGTCGAGCTGGCGAAGACGGCGGATCGACTGCGAAACGGTCTTCCAGTTGGTCAGCGTGCCGCCGAGCCAACGGTGATTGATGAAGTACTGGGCGCTGCGCTTCGCGGCTTCGGCAATGCCGTCGGAAGCCTGGCGCTTCGTCGCGACGAACAGCACGCGACCGCCACCAGCGACCGTATCGGAGACCTTGAGCAGCGCCTGATGCAACAGCGGCACCGTCTGCGTCAGATCGAGAATGTGGATTTTGTTGCGCGACCCATAGATGAACGGTGCCATCTTGGGGTTCCAGCGGTGGGCCTGGTGGCCGAAGTGAACGCCAGCTTCCAATAGCTGACGCATGTTGAAGGCAGGAAGTGCCATCGTAACGTTTCCTTTTCCGGTTAGACCTCCGCGAGACTTGAGAAGAGATCTGCCAGCCTTTTCATAGGCTTAGCTCGTCTCCACCGGAGCACGATGCGGGGCTTTTCATCCGCATTGCGCGAGTGTCTCGCGTGTGAGATGGCGGCTATATACGGGGGATCGTCCGATTGCGCAACCCAGGGTGACGTTTGATCGCCGTGCCCGGAAATGCCCCGGAAATGCGGGGGCCGGAGCACGCCTGCCCCCTGACCCGTCTATTGAAGAAAAAGCGCACCGCGACCGGCGGTTACTGCCGCGGCTCGCAGTGCGTCTTTGATTTTTCAGGCTATTTTATCGGCGGTTAGGCGGGTGCGGTGGCGCCGACGGTCGTCGTGGACTTACTTGCACTTACCGTCGAGGGTCGACACGGCCTGGTCCATCGCGGTTGCTTCAGCCGATCCGTCGGCGGCGTCCTGGCCTGCGTCCCATGCGTTCTCGAAATCGTCGCCGAGCGTCTTGAAGTAGCCGTCGATTTCATCGCCAGCAGCTTGAGCTTTCTTCTCGTCGTCGCCGATCTAGTCCATTTTCTTCGACATTGCGCAATAGGCTTTGACC
>JAEWCT010000209.1 GCA_023390485.1 Pseudomonadota bacterium | reverse complement strand
GGTTTCGGCGGCCCGTCCGGGTTCGTTTCAATTGTTCCGATTTTTCGAGATCTTCGAGAGCAGAAAGTCGCGGAGCAGCTGCACCTTTTTCGAGGATTTCAGCTCTTCCGGGTAGGCGAAGACCATGTTCAGCGATGGCTGCTCGATATCCGTCAGCACCGGAACGAGATCGGTCTGCTCTTCGGTCAGATAATCGGGGATCATGCCGACGCCGATGCCGGCGCGGATGGCATATTTGATCGCAACGACGCTGTTAACCCGGAGGGCGGCTTCCCGCATTCCCGCGCCGTTGCGGCCGGCGGTCTCGATCCACGACATGGCGTCGAGATGCTGCGCGGACGGGCCCGTGTAGCCGATGATGCGATGCTGATCGAGGTCGGCAAGGCTTTTCGGCGCGCCGTACTTGCGGATGTATTGCGTAGATGCGAAGGCGCGAACATGACTTTCGAACAGCGGGCGGCGGATGAGGTCGGCCTGTTCCGGTTCGCGCGTCCAGATCGCGGCATCGGCGGCGCGCATGCCGATATCAACCTGATCGTCGTTGAGGATCAGCTCGACGCGGATGTCGGGATAGAGTTCGCCGAACTCCCGGAGCCGGGGCGTCAGCCAGATGGTGCCGAAGCCGATCGGCGCCGTGATCCTGAGATCGCCCGACGGTTTGGTCGTTGAATCGGAGAGCAGTGTCTCGGCCGTCTGCAGCTTGGCAAAGACTTCCGCAACCGTCCGGTTCAAAAGCTCGCCCTGCTCGGTCAGGACGAGACCGCGGGCATGGCGATGGAAAAGCGTGACACGAAGATTGGCTTCCAGCGCCGAGATCTGGCGGCTGACGGCCGATTGGCTCATGTGAAGCTGCTCACCGGCATGCGTGAAGCTGCCAGCCTCGGCGGCCGCATGGAAGATGCGAAGCTTATCCCAATCCATTTTCGGAGACCTGCCGTGCAGTTGCTGGGTGACTTGCATTTAGCTATGCGCTGGACGCAATGCAATGCCAGCATGGCAGATTCGCGGCGTACGCGGCTGCGGGGGGCGGTCTTGTCGCGCCGAAGCGCGAATTGAACCGCCGTTACAGTCTATTCGGCGGCGTCGGCCTGGTTTTCGACCTGTGCCAAATAGCGTTCAGCTTCGAGCGCAGCCATGCATCCCATACCGGCCGCGGTCACTGCCTGACGGAAGACCTCGTCCTTGACGTCGCCGGCGGCGAAGACGCCGGGGATCGCCGTCGCGGTCGAATCCGGTGCCGTGATCAGATAGCCCGACGGCTTCATCTCGAGCTGGCCTTTGAAGAGCTCGGTTGCCGGCGCGTGGCCGATGGCAACGAAAACGCCGTCGGCCTGCAGCTCGGAGGTCATGCCGGTTTTCAAGTTTTTCAGCACAACGCCGGTCACCGACTTCGGCGCGTGCGTGCCGACGATTTCTTCGACGACGCTATCCCAGATGACGTCGACTTTCGGGTTCTTGAAAAGACGCTCCTGCAGAATTTTTTCCGCGCGCAGGAAGTCGCGGCGATGGATGAGCGTCACCTTGCTCGCGAAGTTCGTGAGAAAGATCGCTTCTTCGACGGCCGTGTTGCCACCGCCGACGACGACGACTTCTTTGCCTTTGTAGAAAAAGCCGTCGCAGGTGGCGCAGGCCGAAACGCCATGGCCCTGGAAGTGCTCTTCGGATTTCAGTCCGAGCCAACGTGCCTGCGCGCCCGTGGCGATGATCAGCGCATCGCACGTGTAGGTGTCGCCGCTGTCGCCTTCGAGGCGGATCGGGCGGCTGCGAAGATCGACCTTGTTGATGTGGTCCATCACGATGTGCGTGCCGACGTGTTCGGCCTGCGCTTGCATCTGCTCCATCAGCCAGGGACCCTGAATGGGGTCGGCAAAGCCCGGATAGTTCTCGACATCGGTCGTGATGGTCAGCTGGCCGCCGGGTTGCGTGCCCTGAATGAGCGTCGGCGCGAGCATGGCGCGGGCGGCATAGATTGCGGCGGTATAGCCGGCCGGGCCTGAACCCAAAACGATTACCTTCGCGTGATGCGGTTTTTTCGTCATGCTCTCAATCTCCGGCCTGCTCGCAGCGCGATCAGGGGTCCTAATTAGGGGGCCCGTTCGCGAATCGTCAATGTCGGCGGGACAGACGTCCCCGTTACGAGCAGATGTGCGGCACTCCGGCGCGGCACATGTTAGATACCTCCCCAAAAAAGGGAGGGAACGCGCACGTGCAAGAGGTAAAGGCCCCAGCGGCGCTCAGTCTGCCACAGCGGATAAAGGCCATTCTGATCGGATCTTCCGGCAATCTCGTGGAGTGGTACGACTTCTACGTTTACGCGGCGTTTTCGCTTTATTTCGCCAAGGCCTTCTTTCCGGAAGGCAACCAGACCGCGCAGCTTTTGAACACGGCGGCGATCTTCGCCGTTGGGTTTCTGATGCGTCCGATCGGGGCGTGGTTCTTCGGTCGGATGGCGGATCGCCACGGACGGCGCGTGGCGTTGACGATGTCGGTGCTCTTGATGTGCTGCGGATCGGCGCTCATCGCCGTGACGCCCGTCTATGCAACGATCGGGGTGGCTGCACCCATCATCCTGCTCATTGCGCGCATGATCCAGGGCCTCAGTCTCGGCGGCGAATACGGCACCAGCGCAACCTATCTTTCGGAAATGGCGACGTCGGAGCGCCGCGGGTTCTATTCGAGCTTTCAGTACGTGACGCTGATCGGCGGGCAGCTGACGGCGATGCTGGTGCTGATCGTTTTGCAGAAGCTCGTGCTGACGCCGGCGGAACTCGAAGACTGGGGCTGGCGCATTCCGTTCGCCATCGGCGCGTTTCTCGCCGTCGTCGCCTTCGTGATGCGCCGCGACCTCGTGGAGACGGAGCAGTTCAAGCGGGCGAAACATCACGAGGGATCGATCGCGGCGCTGATGCGTCATCCGCGTGAAGTGGCGATTGTCGTCGGGCTGACGCTCGGCGGAACGCTGGCGTTCTATACGTACACGACATACATGCAGAAATTCCTCGTCAACACGTCGGGCTTTTCCAAGGATACGGCGACGCTCATTTCCGCTTCGGCGCTGTTCATTTACATGCTGTTGCAGCCGGTCGTCGGTGCACTGTCGGATGTCGTCGGACGGCGTCCAGTGCTGATCGCGTTTGGTGTGCTCGGATCGCTTTGCACCGTGCCGATCCTCACGACGCTACAATCGGTCAACGATCCGCTGCAGGCGTTTCTGCTGGTGATGACGGGACTCGCCATTGTCTCCTGCTACACGGCGATCAATGCGGTCGTTAAGGCGGAACTCTTTCCGACATCGGTTCGGGCGCTGGGTGTTGGCCTGCCCTACGCGATTACCGTTGCGGCGTTCGGCGGAACAGCGGAATGGGTCGCGCTTTGGCTGAAGCAGATGGGAAATGAGTCGTACTTTTATTGGTACGTCTCGGGCTGCATCGCCGTCTCGCTTTGCGTCTATGCGACAATGCGGGATACCCGGGTCAACTCAGCGATCGAGTGAGGAACGTATCGCGACCTTCTTCGGCTTGAATGTCGGAATGCCGGATACATCGATTTCCCGCTTGGCGTGCCAGAGATCGTAAGCCGTTTGCATGTTGAGCCAGAGCGCAGGCCCGTTGCCGAGAAGCTTTCCGATCCGCACCGCCATCTGCGGTGTGACGGGCTGCTTTTCGGCAAGCAAATCGTACAGCGTCTGGCGCGAGATACCGAGATGTTCGGCGATCGCCGTTTTAGGAAGCTCAAGAGCCGGGACCGAATATTCACGCAGGATACGGCCGGGATGCGCCGGGCAGCGGCGAGGATCTCGAACTGGAAATTTACTCATACGAACGCCCTAAATTTTCAATCAATTCTCTCCAGGTCGACGTCGGTGGCATGTTCGTCGCTCCAACTGTAAGAGATGAGCCAGTGATCCGAAATCAATACGCCAAAGCGCTGCTTGCTGCCTTCAGTCCATTCATCAAAACGGAATCCCACAAAAGCCAAATCTCGGGGTCCAGTCGCTGCGTCAAGTACGTCCAGCACATCAAAAACCGTTTCAGCAAACGGGGTTTTCAGCAGGACCTGATCTTTATTTTCCCACGCAATGGCCAGTTCCCGATTGAGGATATTCTGGATCATAGATAGCCCCCGAAATTTGCTGACTTCTCAGTCAGCCAGCAGCAGCGATGTACAGGTAC
>JAEWCT010000063.1 GCA_023390485.1 Pseudomonadota bacterium | reverse complement strand
CCTCGACGCGGAAGTGAAGAAGGCCGCTCGCCGTACCGACCGGGCGAAGGATGCGGGCGACGAGGAAAAGGCGGGCACGCTGCTGCCGACGTCGGAGACCACCGGCGCCGCGCCGGCACGGGCGGAGATCCTGACGCCGAAGGGTCCGGAAGAGGCTGCGGAAGAGACGCCGGAGCAGGAGCAGGCCCGCGTTCTCGCAAAGCTCAAGGGTTTGACCTCGCCCACCAAGGACAAGGATCAGGAGGACGAGTAATCCGCGACGTTGCGACGGTCCGGTCTTTCTCCGCGACTCATCGCAACGGCGTCCTCGATTTGAGCCGCATATTGCACGAGTGGCTTTCTCAAACCCGCGGCAAGGAGCGTCCGGCGAACGCTCCTGGTCGCGGAGGTGAAGTATAGCTTCGTGCCACCGCGTTTGAGCTTTTTAGCGAACGCTTCGAGGGTGCGGGCGGCGGTGCTGTCAACGATCGGCACGTCCGCAAAGTCGAGAATGAAGGCCTTCGGATGGGCACCGATTCGGTCGAGCACGGCACTGACTGATGCTGTCGCGCCGAAGAAGAATGCGCCTGAAATCCGGTAGACCATGACGTCACGGTCGGCACCTGCCGGCTGACTTGAAGGCTGCTCCGATTCCCGCGTGTCGGCCACGTCGCCGGCGACGAGCGTGCGACCGGTCTCGACTTCGACCGCTTCTGCCATCCGATGCAGAAAGAGAAATGCCCCGAGCGTAACGCCGACTGAGATGGCCGTTGTCAGGTCGACGAAGATCGTCAGCAGGAATGTTGCCAGCAGAACGGCCGCATCTCCCCAGGACGATCTCAGAAGCGTTACAAATTCTTCCTTCTCGGCCATGTTCCAGGCAACCACGGCGAGAACACCGCCGAGGCTCGCCAGCGGGATGTATGCGGCGAGTGGCGCCGCAACCAGCATGAAGAGCAGGATGAACAGCGCATGCAGGACACCTGAGACAGGCCCATGCGCGCCGGCACGGACGTTGGTCGCCGTGCGGGCGATCGTGCCCGTCACGCACATACCGCCGAAGGTGACAGCGGCGACGTTGGCGACGCCTTGGGCCACCAGCTCACAATTCGAACGATGCCTGCGTCCGGTCATGCCGTCGGCAACGACCGCAGAAAGCAGGCTCTCGATGGAGCCAAGCAAAGCGATCGATATCGCGTCGGGCAAAGCGGCCTGCAACTTGGCCAAGTCGAAGGCCGGCACATGCGGCGCGGGCAGCATTCGCGGTACCTCGCCGAACCGCGAGCCTATTGTCGCCACGTCGAGACCCAAGGCCCAAGCAACGGACGCCGTGACACCGACTGCGATGAGCATTCCCGGCCAGTTCGGCCTGATGCGGCGAAGCCCGACAATAATCGCTATCGAGAGCAGAGAGATCGCGATCGTTGCGGGTTTGAGCGTTCCGAGATTCGAGGCGATTGCACCAAGCTTCGGGAGAAGCTGCGCCGGCTCATGTGCCATGTCGAGGCCGAGCAGGTCTTTGATCTGGCTTGCAAAGATAATGATGGCGATACCGGCAGTGAATCCGACCGTTACCGGGAACGGGATGTATTTGATGTAGGTCCCGAGCCGCAGGGACCCTGCAACGATCATGATCAAGCCGGCCATCACCGTCGCGAGAACCAAGCCGTCGTAGCCCCGTTGCTCGACGATCGTCGCGATCAGAACGATAAAGGCTCCCGCCGGGCCGCCGATCTGGTATCGGCTGCCTCCGAGTGCCGAGATCAGGAAGCCGCCAACGATCGCGGTAAAGAGACCCTTTTCGGGCGATAGACCAGAGCCGATGGCAATTGCCATCGACAGCGGCAGCGCCACGATCGCGACCGTCAAGCCGGAGATCGTATCGGCGCGCAAATCGTTAAAGCGATAGCCCTCGCGCAGAACCGTGACGAGCTTTGGCGTAAACAGCTCAGCCAGACTCCGACGGGCCCGAGTGGCTTCGCGTCTTGCCGGCATATCCATTGTCCGTCCCCATTATGGAGCGGCGAGATCGTCGGTCAAATCGTCGGCGGTCGTCGTCGCAGTGGTGAAAGTGCTACGAGCGCGCGAACAGGCCTTTCTTTCTGCGCCCTTGCGCCAGGGCCGGTGCCGAAGTCCTGACCAGAAGACGTTCCTTGAAACGCACGCCGCGTCCCTGACCCACGCTCGGCATATTCTCGCCGATGAGCTCAATGCCGGCCGCGTCGAAGGCGGCAACGACCTTCGTCAGCGTATCGACGACGCCGCGAACATTGCCTTCGCTTGCCTCCATGCGCTGGATCGTCGGCAACGAAACACCAGCACGATCCGCCAGCGTCTGCTGGTCGATACCTAGGAGCGCACGCGCAGCCCGCATTTGCGCGGCAGTAATCAAGCGCTGTCCTCCCCGCGAAAAGTCATAGAAAAACTCTAAACTGTGATGCTTTATGCATCAACTTAAACTTTTGAAACATGACATGGATCACAGTCACCCGGCTCCCATCCTATCTCTCGCTAAGCGGGCCTAGTCTCGATATTTCAGCTGTCTGCTCCCACGGAGACGCCGCTCGAAACTTGACCGGCCGGAGGCTCGGCGGTCATAAATCCGGCATTGTCGGCCGTTTCCGGTTTCGCTAGCGTCGCCGCATTCCGCTCGCTAGAGCTTGGAGTCAAAAACAGAAACCGGGGCAAGGAACGTGTCGAACCCATTTGAGCAGCATCTCGATAAGAACGCGGCAAACTTTCAGCCACTGACGCCCCTATCGTTTCTTTCCCGCTCCGCCGTCGCCGCGCCAAACCACACGGCCATCATTCATGGCAAAGCTCGGGTCTCCTACGCCCAATTCTATGCGCGCAGCCGGCAGCTCGCGTCGGCTCTGGCCATTCGCGGCATCGGTGTCGGCGACACGGTTTCGGTTATGCTCGCCAATACGCCGCCGATGCTGGAAGCGCACTACGCCGTGCCGATGACGGGGGCCGTTCTTCACTCGATCAACACGCGGCTCGATCCGGCGATCATCGCGTTCCAGCTCGATCACGCCGGTACGAAGCTTTTGATCACGGATCGCGAGTTCTCGTCCGTCATGAAGGCCGCCCTCGCGCTCGCGACGGTGAAGCCGATCATCATCGACTATAACGACCCGGAATTTCCGCAGACGGGCGAGGCACTTTCGGCGGACGACTACGAAGCGTTCGTCACCAAGGGCGATCCGAACTTCGAATGGCGGTGGCCGAAGGACGAGTGGGAGGCGATCTCGCTCAATTACACTTCGGGCACGACAGGCAATCCGAAAGGCGTCGTTTACCATCACCGCGGCGCGGCGCTGATGTGTTATGCGAACACCATCTCCACCGGCATGACGCGCTTTCCGGTGTACCTCTGGACACTGCCGATGTTCCACTGCAACGGCTGGTGCTTCCCGTGGACGGTGACGATGGTTCAAGGCACACATGTGTGCCTCCGGTGGGTCCGCGCCGCCGCGATCTATGAGTCCATCGTCACTCACAAGGTCACCCACCTCTCCGGGGCGCCGATCGTCATGTCGACCCTTCTCAACGCGCCGGATGCGGAGAAGCAGAAAATCGACCATGTCGTCGCGTTCAACCACGCCGCGGCACCCCCTCCCGCGTCCGTCGTCAATGCGATGACGGATGCCGGGTTTGAGCTGACGCACCTTTACGGGCTGACCGAAACCTATGGCCCGGCGACGATCAACGAGTGGGATGAGTCATGGGACGACCTGCCGCCGCTCGAACGTGGCGCCAAGCGGATCCGCCAGGGCATTCGCTATGTCGCGCTCGAAGGCCTGACCGTGATGGACGCCGAGACGATGAAGGAAGTTCCGGCCGACGGCGAGACGCTCGGCGAGGTCATGTTCCGTGGCAATATCGTGATGAAGGGCTATCTCAAGAATCCCAAGGCAACGGATGAAGCGTTCGCCGGCGGATGGTTCCATTCGGGCGACCTTGGTGTCCTGCATCCCGACGGCTACATCCAGCTCAAGGACCGTTCGAAGGACATCATCATCTCTGGCGGCGAAAACATCTCGTCGATCGAGGTCGAGGAGGTGCTTTACAAGCATCCCTCCGTCGCGTTCTGCGCCGTCGTTGCGAAACCGGACGAGAAATGGGGCGAGACGCCGTGCGCCTTCGTCGAGCTGCGCCCTGGAACCTCGGCGACGGAAGACGAGATCATCGAGTGGTGCCGCGCGGGCCTCGCGCGCTACAAGGTGCCCCGGCACATCGTCTTCGCGGAAGTGCCGAAAACATCGACCGGCAAGATCCAGAAGTTCAAGCTGCGCGAGCTGGCGAAGGAGGCGTGACAGTCTCATTTCGCGGTCGCGTAACCCCGCGCCATGTCATCCCGGCCGGAGTGGAGCGCAGCGCCGGGAGCTACACGACCTACGTCATCCTCGAACGGACGAGCACCGCGAGGCCGTTCGAGGATCCAGCGTAAGAAGCGCCAAAGGCGCGATATAAGCGTCTTCGACGAGTCTAACGCTGGATCCACGGCCTTCGACGCGGCTTGGCCGCGCTCGGCCGAGGATGACGAATTCGGAGACACGGTCTAAACGCCAACGTCATCCCGGCGAAGGCCGGGATCCAGGCAAACATCACCATAACGAGTGTGGATCTCTG
>JAEWCT010000376.1 GCA_023390485.1 Pseudomonadota bacterium | reverse complement strand
CGAACCAGATTTTCCTCACCGGCGGTTTCGCGGTGATTTGCCTAAGCGCCATCATCGTCAAGACCAACAGTGTCCTGACCGAGCGTCACGCCAACTGACGTCACCCATATTTCAGCGCTGGCAACGCGGGCAATAGAACGTCGCCCGTCCCGAGTGAACGACGCGCCGTATCTCGCCGCCGCAACCGGGCGTCTGGCAAGGCGACCCAGCGCGATCGTAAACCCCGAACCGCTCCTGAAACGCACCGCGCTTCCCATCCGCATGCCGGTAGTCGCGAAGCGTCGAGCCTCCGGCCTCGATGGCCCGCTCGAGCACGTCGCGGATTGCGGGGACAAGCCTGATCGCCCCTTCCGTCGGAACGCCACGCCGGTTCGCAAGGCTCTTTGCCGCCCGGTTCGGCGATAGCCCGGCTTGAAACAGCGCTTCGGAAACGTAGATGTTGCCGAGCCCGGCAACGACGTGTTGATCCATCAGGAAGGCCTTGAGATTGACCTTCCGGCTCTTCGCCTTGGCGGCGAGATAGTCCGCCGTCAGCTCCTCGCCGAGCGGCTCGGCGCCAAGCTCACGAAAAAGCGGATGCTGCAGGCGTTCCGCGCGCGCCATCATCACCATGAAGCCGAACCGCCGCGGATCGTTGTAAATCACGCGCGTCCCGCCCCTAAGATTGAGCACGACATGATCGTGGGCCGGATCAGGCGCCGTTCCATGCGCGTACTGGCCGGGCGTATCGGCCGTCCCGTCATGGACGATCGTGAAGCGCCCGGTCATGCCGAGATGCATGACGAGGTCTTCGCCGTTCGACAGCGACGCGATCAGATATTTCGCCCGCCGTTCGAGCCCGATGATGGACTGCCCCGCCACCCGTTCCGCGAACCTTTCGGGCAGCGGAAATCGCAAATCCGGGCGCCGGGCCTCGAGCGACTTAATCCGGCTGCCGACGAGAACGGGCGCGAGGCCCCGGCGAACGGTTTCGACCTCCGGAAGTTCGGGCATGGCTCCCAAATACCTGGCGTTGAGGATGAGTTGAGCCGACGATAGCGCGACGGCGCGCGAACGGCTATGCTCCGGATATGGATCAGAATTCCCAGACTGCAAGTCAGCAAGCAAGCCAGGGCCCCGGCCAAAGCAATGGCGGCAATACCACGTCCTTCGGCTTCCGCGCCGTGCCCGAGGGCGAGCGTCAGGGCCTCGTCAACAAGGTCTTCGCGTCAGTCGCCGGCCGCTACGATCTGATGAACGACCTGATGTCGGGCGGTATGCACCGGCTGTGGAAGCGCGAGCTCATCACGCTGCTCAACCCGCCGCGCGGCGCAACGTCCTTCAAGCTGCTCGACGTTGCCGGCGGCACTGGCGACATCGCCATGCGCTACGCGAACGACAGCGGACCGAACGCCACCGCTGTCATTTGCGACATCAGTCCCGAGATGCTCGAAGTCGGCCGCCGCCGCATCGCTGACGCAGGCCTTCAAAATCGCATTCAGTGCATCGAAGGCAACGCCGAGGAATTACCGTTCGAGACCAGCAGCTTCGATGGCTACACGATCGCCTTCGGCATTCGCAACGTTACCCACATCGATGAGGCGCTGGCCGAGGCCTATCGCGTCTTGAAGCCCGGCGGCCGCTTCCTTTGCCTCGAGTTTTCCGAATGCCGTGTACCGGTTCTCGACCGCCTTTATGACTTTCACTCATTCGAGATCATTCCGCGCCTTGGCCAATTGACGGCTGGAGACGCTGAATCTTATCGCTATCTCGTTGAAAGCATCCGCCGCTTCCCGACCCAGGAGAAATTCGCGGAACTCGTTCGGAGTGCCGGGTTTTCCCGCGTCAGCTACCGCAATTTGACGGGCGGCATCGCGGCGATCCACGGCGGCTGGAAGATCTGACGGCAACAATCCAACGGTGTTCTGCCCTCCCCGGCGTCTCTCCGATTGACGTCGCCCGAGACCGTTCATAGATTTCCACATCGGGACGGGAAGAAGCGTTTTCTTCCCTAGGAGGAGGTGGGACTCATGAAAACGATAGCACTTGCCTGTACGTTGGCCGCCGCCGCGATCTCGTTCGGCGCTGGCGCAGCAAACGCCGGATGCATGACGAAAGCGGCAGTCGCCACTTCGACGTCGGCCGATTCCGCGAAGTGGTTTGCAATGGAAACGATGGTGCAGAACGTCAGCTGGGGCCTCTGGCCTGGCTTCCTCGCAAACGGCGACGTTGCGGGCTACAAGGTTATCAATAAGCAGTACAAATGCAGCCCCGACGGCGGCATGGTCACCTGCCACGGCCGCGCGACCTTCTGCGCGAAATAAGCCGATTTGAAATTTGAAATTCCGGAAGCGCCCGTGTTCGCATGCGGGCGCTTTTCGTTTGTGCCCTCGGCAGCCACGCGTTGTATGGCAACTTCGTCGCCGCGCTTCGCAATGGCGCAGGATATTTAACCGTCTTTACCCGATACATGGGCTTTGCTTGACCTGGACGCATCGCGGCGCAATGTGGCGCGACGCTGGCCATTGGCCCCTTGAACTAAGGATCACGAAACTCTCACCATGCCCGGAGCGATCGTTAACACGCTGAGACTCGCGCGCGCCGGATTTGTGCTTGCACAGTATGGAGTTCGCTTCGTGCCGAAGGGCATTGCCGTTCCGCTGCCGCTGAAGATCGCGCGCGCGGCAACGCTGCCCGTCGAATTCCTCTCTGCGCCGTTTCAAAAAAGCGTGCCGCGATCGACGCGCGTCGCAACCGCTCTGACCAAGCTCGGACCAAGCTACGTCAAGCTCGGCCAGTTCCTCGCGACCCGCGCCGACGTCATCGGACCTGAACTGTCGGCCGACCTGCGCCACCTTCAGGACAAGGCCGAACCCTTCTCGATGGCGGAAGCCCGCGAAGCGGTGGAGCGCGCCCTCGGCGGCAAACTCGAAGATCACTTCGTCGAATTCGGTCCGCCCGTCGCGGCAGCATCGATCGCCCAGGTCCACAAGGCGTACGTGCTCGACGGCGGTGTCCGAAAAGCCGTCGCCGTCAAAATCCTGCGCCCCAATATCGAGAAGCGCTTCAATCGCGACCTCGACAGCTATTATTTTGCCGCCCAGATGATCGAGCGCTTCTATCCGCCCTCCCGGCGTTTGAAGCCCGTCGCCGTCGTCGACAATCTGAAGCACACGACTGCGCTCGAAATGGACCTTCGCCTCGAGGCGGCGGCAATTTCCGAGATGGCGTCGAACACCACCGCCGACGAAGGCTTCCGCGTTCCCGCAATCGACTGGAAGCGCACCGCCAAGCGCGTGCTGACAATCGAATGGGTCGACGGCATCCCGATCTCCCAACGCGAGGCGCTGAAAGCGAAGGGTTTCGACACCGCGGCGCTCGGCCTGACGGTATTGCGATCGTTCCTCCGCCACGCGATGCGCGACGGCTTCTTTCACGCCGACATGCACCAGGGCAATCTGTTCGTCGATGCGGAAGGCAAGGTTGTCGCCGTCGACTTTGGCATCATGGGCCGGCTCGGTCTCCCGGAGCGGCGTTTCCTTGCCGAGATCCTGCACGGCCTCATCACCCGCGATTATCATCGCGCCGCCGCGATTCACTTCGAAGCCGGGTACGTGCCGCCCCACCACACGGTCGAAGAATTTGCGCAGGCCATGCGCGCGATCGGCGAGCCCATTCAGGGTCGGACGGCGGAAGAAATTTCTATGGCCGATCTGCTTGGCCAGCTTTTCGCCTACACCGAAGTCTTCGACATGGAGACGCGGCCGGAACTCATCCTGCTGCAGAAGAGCATGGTCATTGTCGAGGGCGTCGCGCGCGACCTCGACCCGTCGCTCAATGTCTGGGTTGCAGCCGAACCCGTCGCCAAGGAATGGATGGAGGCGAACCTCTCGCCGCTCGGCCGCCTTCGCGAGGCAGGACGCGGCGCCGAGGAGATCGGCGAAGTCCTGCTGAAATCGCCGGCGCTTCTCCAGAACCTTGCGCAGGTGATCAATGGCTTTTCCGAAATGGCGCGCTCAGGCCTCCGCCTCGACGACGAGACGACGGAAAATATCGCGTCTCGCTCCAAGCGCAGCCGCGTCGGCGACGCCGCGCTTTGGATCGGCGCGCTGAGCCTCGCCCTCATCGCCGTCAAGCTCATCGGCTTTTTCTGATCGCCGCGCCGCTCATCGCTTCGCCTTGCGTGGACCGACCAGATGCGTGCCGTGTGCGATCGCCGCCGTCGCCCGCATCGCCGCCGCGATATAGACGACTTCGGCAATTTCAGCCTCGGTAACGCCGGCATTCTCCGCATTGGTGCGATGGACTTCGAGGCTGTACGGGCATTGCGTCGCCAGCGCCACGCCGAGCGCGATCAATTCCTTATAGCGCCTGGGAATAACCCCCGGTGCCATCGCTGCCCGGTCGAAATTCTCGAATGCCGCCATCGTCGCCGCCGAGAGATTACGAAGGTGCGGCAGATTTGATAGGTTGGCGATATCATACATTTGGTACCCTCCGAGGCTCGCCGTCACGTGCGCCGGCGATTTGCAAGGAAACTCGTGACGTTTTATGCGCAGGTCAAGCCGCTGGAGCAGCGGAAAACGAGGAGACAAGCATGTCGGACGTTCGGCCGCCGCTACCGCCATTCACGCGTGAAACCGCCATTCAGAAAGTTCGGGCCGCCGAAGACGGATGGAACAGCCGCGACCCGAAAAAGGTGTCGCTCGCGTATACGGTCGATAGCCGCTGGCGCAATCGCGCCGAGTTTCCCGTCGGCCGCGAACAGATCGTCGAGTTTCTGACGCGCAAATGGAACCGCGAACTTGACTATCGCCTGATCAAGGAACTTTGGGCTTTCGAAGGTAATCGCATCGCCGTCCGCTTCGCCTACGAATTCCGCGACGATAGCTTTCAGTGGTACCGCTCATACGGCAACGAGAATTGGGAATTCGATGACAATGGCCTGATGCGCTTGCGTTACGCCAGCATCAACGATCTCAGGATCTCGGAAGCCGAGCGCAAATTCCACTGGCCGCTCGGATCACGCCCTGCCGATCATCCGGGGCTTTCCGAACTTGGCCTCTGAATGAAAAATCGGCGCCCGGAGTTCCTGGCGCCGATTTTTTTTACGCGCTGAGCGCTGGCTGGTTCGCCGGAGCGCGCCGCATGAACCCAAGAAGGAAAATAGTGCCCGCCGTAATGCCATAGGCGATCAGCTGCATGCCCGTCGGCCTGTCCATATAACCGATCAAGACGTGCAGGATCTGTCCGGGCCAACTCTTTTCAGACAGCAGCCAGGATGTATCCCAAACCGGTGTGTCGAGAACATTCAAGAGACCGGCGTTGGAAAGCTGGGCCACGGCGGATGCGGCCAAGCCCGCAGCCAGAAGCGTCACCAGAACGCCCGTCACCGAGAACATCCGCTTCAACGGAATTGCGGCAAGCCCGAAATAAAGCACCGTCGACACGACCGCGCCGAGTGCCAATCCAAACACCGATCCGAGCAGCAGCTGGCCGACCGTCTCCGTTCCCCCCATGATAATGCCCGTCATGAAGAGCACGACCTCACTACCCTCGCGCATGACCGCGATCGCAACGGCCGCTCCGAGCGCAAAAAGCGATTGCCGTCCGGCCGTGACATCGCTGCCGAGCTGCCGCAACTGCCGTGTCAACTCGCGCGCATGCTGAGCCATCCAGACGACGTGCCAGGCAAGCATGACGACGGCAAAAAGCAAAATGGCCGCGATGAAAATTTCATGCCCGCGGCCGTCGAACGCGTTTGAGATGCCAGCCGCGAAGAACGCGACGATGGACGACCCGATAATTCCGGCAAGGATGCCGAGCGACACCGCGCTGCCCCGCCCGACCACGCCGCGCGAAGCGGCAAGCACCACGCCGATAATCAGACCTGCTTCGAGAACTTCGCGGAAAACGAGAACGAGCGCGGCAAGCATGGGCGATTACTCCGCAACGATATGACCCAACGCCGAATCCTGGTGAAATTCGCCGAAGAACATATAGGTCCCGGATTTCAGCGGCTTCAGCCGAATGATGGCCTCGCTGTTGCCGGCGATGATTTTCTCGAATCCGAGTTCGTAGCTCTCGAACTCTTCCGGAGTCGCGTCCTTGTTTTTGACCGTGATCT
>JAEWCT010000228.1 GCA_023390485.1 Pseudomonadota bacterium | reverse complement strand
CTGCGCGGGTGCGGGCGCTTCACGCGGGGCGGCCAATGCCGCTTGTAAAGCACGAATGGCGTTGTCGAACGTCAATCCGTGGGCTTCGAGAATTTCGGCCGCCATGCTGCGCGCGTCGCCGACGATGGCAGCGAGCACGATCGCGCCGTTAATGTCCCGCCTGCGGCTTCCGCGCGCGGCAGCCGCAGCGGCTTCCAGAATGCGGCGGACTTCTTTCGATACGCCCAGCGAATCTTGAGGGTTAGGAGACGGTTGCGTGCTTGCCAGCACGCGCGCGATGACATCCGCTTTCAGCCGGGCGCCGTCGATTTGGCTCGCGTCGAGCACGGCGCTGGCGTCAGGATCGTCACAAAGGGCGGCAAGCAAATGCTCGAGCGATACCTCCGCCGCGCCGCTGGAGCCCGCAAAATCGGCTCCCCGCGCCAGCGTGGCGCCGAGATCGGACGACATCGGAATTTGAGCAATATCTGTGGCCGTCACGCCCACGATGTCTCCTGAACTGAAGGCCAAAACTGGCGGGACTGGCCAGGACTCAATGCATTAACGTGCCGAAAGTACATACTCATGGCAAGGTTATAGCAAGGTCATGACCCTTGGGACGGCAGAATGACTTTCGTCCCCAGGTGCCCGCGATTGCCTGCGTCAGTAACGCCCGGATGTGGCAAAGACCGGGAAATCCGTTGAGGCATTTTGCCGAGAAGCTATAAGACCGCGACGAGGCGACCGGCTCCCCGCCGGCGCGATCGGAATGGCAAAAGGGGGAGCCTGTGACGTCAACGAAAAGTCTCTCGGAAAATGCTGCCGCTGCCCCGGCCGAAAAGCCCCTGAGCGCACATCAGCAGGCGCGGATCCTTGCCGAAGCCATCCCGCATCTCATTCTTTACGATGAAAAGACCGTCGTCATAAAATTCGGCGGCAACGCGATGGGCGACGAGGAGCTTTTCAAAGCCTTCGCGCAGGACATCGTTTACCTGAAGCAATCCGGCATCAATCCGATCGTCGTGCACGGAGGCGGACCGCAGATCGGCAGCATGCTGGGCAAGCTCGAGATTAAGTCGGATTTTATCAACGGGTTGCGCGTGACCGACAAGGCGACCGTCGAGGTCGTCGAGATGGTGCTTTCCGGCAAGATCAACAAGGAGATCGTTTCCGCGATCAACCGGCAGGGCGGCAAGGCGGTCGGCATTTCCGGTAAAGACGCCAATCTGATGGTCGCCAAGAAGATCACCCAAATGCCGGATCCTCAGTCGAACGAGATGAAGGAGATCGACATCGGGTATGTCGGCGATCCGCTGGAGGTCAATCCGCACATCGTCGAGGTCATTTCGAAGTCCGATCTCATTCCGGTGATCGCACCTGTCGCCATCGGCCGTGACGGCGAGACGCTGAACGTCAATGCCGACACGTTCGCATCGGCGCTGGCGGCACGCATGCAGGCGAAGCGGCTGCTGCTGTTGACGGACGTTTCCGGCGTTCTTGATGAGAACAAGCAGCTCATTCCGAGTCTCACGATCGAGGACGCTCGCGCGATGATCAAGAGCGGCGCGATTTCGGGCGGCATGATTCCGAAGATCGAAGGCTGCATCGAGGTCGTCGAAGCGGGCGTCGAGGGCGTCGTCGTCATTGACGGACGCGTGCCGCACTGCGTCCTTCTCGAACTCTTCACCGAACACGGCGTCGGTACGCTGGTGAAGCGCGCGGAGCGCAAGCGGGGCAAGAGTTGATGGCGGCGTCCGCCTCAACGCCGGATTTGCCGAAGCTTGCGCAGGTTGCGGCGAAGCGCGGCTTCAGTCACGTCGATACCTGGATTTTCGACCTCGACAACACGCTTTATCCGGCGTCCTGCAATCTCTTTTCGCAGGTCGATCTCAGGATGAGCGAATACATCGCCAAGGCGATCGGCGTTCCGCGCGAGCATGCGCGGCACCTGCAGAAAGCTTACTACCGGCAGTTCGGCACAACGCTGGCCGGACTGATGAAAGTGCACAAGCTGCCGCCTGGTCCGTTTCTCGAGTACGTGCACGATATCGATCTTTCCGTCGTGCCGGCGCTGCCGGATCTCGCAGCCGCGATCGCCGCGCTTCCGGGACGGCGATTGATTTTCACCAACGGCTCGCGCGTTCACGCGGAGAACGTCGCGCGCAAACTTGGCGTGCTCGATCTCTTCGATGACATCTGCGATATCGCGGCCATCGAATATGTTCCGAAGCCCGAGCCCGAAGCTTTCGACCGGATGCTGAAGCTGCATGCCGTTCCGGCAGGGCAAGCGGCGATGTTCGAGGACATGCCGCATAACCTCGTGCCGGCATCGACGCTCGGCATGACGACCGTGCTCGTTCATTCCGACTACATCGACCATCCCGCGCAATTGAAAATCCGGGAATGGCGCGAGCTTCCCGATCACGTCCATTATTTGACGCGCGATCTGACGAAGTTCCTCGTCGATGAGGTTTCGGTGCCAACGGGACTCAAGCAAGCGTGACGGCAGGCGGTCTTCCCGAGCTTGCAATTTTCGGAGTGCCGCTCGCATTTGTCTGGCTCTCTGTCCTGATCGAGCTGACGCC
>JAEWCT010000208.1 GCA_023390485.1 Pseudomonadota bacterium | reverse complement strand
GAATCGATGCCGGCCATGACGGTCCTCGTGAGGTCTAAAGCTTTGCTCGTATCTGCAACAAGTCCATCCACGCGAGCTGTTTCGCGGCGGGCGTGCGGAGCAGATAGGCGGGATGCAACGTCGCGATCGCCGGGATTTTGCGGTCGCCGGCGGTAATCTCCCGCCATTTGCCTCTGAGCCGCATGATGCCCTCGGTGACGCCCAGAATTTCCTTGGCGGCCGAGCCGCCGACCGCAACGACGATCTTCGGCGACACGAGTTCGATCTGCCGTTCGAGAAATGGGCGGCACGCAAGCGTTTCCTGCGGCGTCGGCGTGCGATTGCCGGGCGGCCGCCAATAGACGACATTGGTGATGTGAACGTCGGCTTCCGTCAGTCCAATCGCGGCCAGCATCTTGTCTAGCAGCTGGCCGCCTCTTCCGACGAACGGTTTGCCGGCGAGATCCTCGTCGCGACCGGGTGCTTCGCCGATGATCATCAGGTCGCTCGCCGGCGAGCCGCGGTAAAAGCAAAGCTTTGTCGCGGTGGCCTTCAGACCGCAGCCGTCGAAGGTCTGTAGCGCCGCCTCGAGCTCCTGAAGCGAGTTCGCCGCGCGTGCGATGCGCCGCGCACCGGTCTCGGCTTCGCTCGCACCGAGCGGCGTGACGGCGCGAGGCCTGCCGGCGTCGGATGCCCCCTGGGGTTCGGCGGGTCGGGCGCGAAGGGTTGATGCCCTCGGATCGGTGCGGCCGGCATCGGACGGGGCCCTGGCCGGAGATGCCGGATCGCCGCGTTCCGGCCACGCAAATGCAGCCCCCGGCGCTTCGTTCCCGCGCGAAAGCCAGTCATGCGCTGTATCGTCCACAGCGGCATGCACGCCCATGGCTTGCAACCAATTGAGCAGCGAAAGCATTTCATCCTGGGCGTTCGATATCACCATCGGGTCACGAGAATAGAGGGGCGGCAACACAATTGCACGCGGCTGCGCGCCGCTTCCGGACCTCACGAATGAGCATCTGCCCTGCACACCGGTCAGCTTGACGGCTTGGACGCCGGGACCTAATCGAGCATAAATGGCTTTCTAGCAATCAAATCGAGGTGAAAATGTCCGCTGACGAGGCCGAGCTGCCGCCGCGCGAGGCTATGGATTTCGACGTCGTCATCGTCGGTGCCGGCCCTGCGGGGCTCTCAGCTGCCATACGATTGAAGCAGAAAGCCGCAGCCGCAGGCTCCGACATCTCCGTCGTCGTCGTCGAAAAAGGGTCCGAGGTCGGCGCCCACATTCTTTCTGGCGCCGTCATCGATCCGATCGGCATCAATCGCCTCTTCCCCGATTGGAAGGAGCGCGGCGCCCCCATCGAGACTGAGGTGACCGAAGACGTGTTTCGCGTGCTGGGTCCCGAAGGCGATATCCGCCTGCCGAGCTGGCCGATGCCGCCGCTCTTGAAGAACCACGGCAACTACATCGTCAGCCTTGGTTCGGTTTGCCGCTGGCTCGGCGAACAGGCGGCGGAGCTCGGCGTCGAAATCTATCCTGGCTTCGCGGCGAGCGAAGTTCTCTATGATGAGAATGGTGCGGTTGCCGGTATCGCCACCGGCGACATGGGTGTCGGTCGCGACGGCGCTCCGTCGGACAACTTCGTGCGGGGCATGGAACTGCGGGCCAAGTACACGCTGGTTGCCGAAGGCGCGCGCGGTTCCCTCTCGAAACTTTTGATACGAAAGTTCGATCTGGAGAAGGGCCACGAGCCGCAGAAGTACGGAATTGGCTTGAAAGAGCTTTGGCAGGTGGCGCCTGAGAAGCATCGGCCCGGATCTGTGCAGCACACGTTCGGTTGGCCGCTCGATAGCCGCACCGGCGGCGGTTCGTTCCTCTATCATTACGGAGACAATCTGGTTTCCGTCGGCTTCGTCGTGCACTTGAACTATAAGAACCCCTACCTCTCGCCATACGAGGAATTCCAACGCTTCAAGACGCATCCGGCCATTCGCGATGTGTTTGAAGGCGGCAAGCGCATCGGTTACGGCGCTCGCGCCATCACTGAAGGCGGCTGGCAGTCGATGCCTGACCTTGTGTTCCCCGGTGGAGCCTTGCTCGGCTGCGCCGCGGGCATGGTGAACCTGCCGCGCATCAAAGGCAGCCATAACGCCATTCTTTCGGGCATCGCAGCCGCCGATGCGGTCGCCGGCGCGCTCGCTGCAGGCCGTGCACACGATAAGCTCGAAGATTATGAGAAGGCCGTTCGCACGGGCGACATCGGACACGACCTGAAGAAGGTGCGCAACATGAAGCCGCTCTGGTCGCGCTTCGGCACGGTCCTCGGCGTCGCTCTGGGCGGTGTCGATCTTTGGCTCAACACCATTATTTCCGGCATCGGTCTCGGCTTCACTTTGAAGCACGGAAAAACGGACGCAGCGGCGACCGGGCTCGCGGCAAACTACAAGCCGATTGCGTACCCGAAACCCGACGGCAAGTTGACATTCGACAGGCTGACGAACGTCTCGTTCTCAGGCACCAATCACGAAGAGAATCAGCCCGTACATTTGAAGTTACTTGACCCCGCGGTTCCGATTGCGATCAACCTGCCCGAGTATGCGGAACCGGCGCAGCGCTATTGCCCGGCCGCGGTCTATGAGGTCGTAACGGACGAGGTCGGCCAGCCGAGATTCCAGATCAACGCGCAAAACTGCGTCCACTGCAAAACGTGCGATATCAAAGATCCGAGCCAAAATATTGTCTGGACCTGCCCTGAAGGCGGCGGTGGGCCCAATTACGCCGGAATGTAGCGCTCAAAGGCCTGGAGGGAATGTCTCCCTCTAGTGCGTTCAGCAATAAAATGGCCCGGGGCATTTCCGAATTTCGTGTGGTTGCGTGTTTGCCATGGCCATAACGGTTAGCAATTTCGGCTCCTTTCCCATTTTTCATGTGAAGCGTGTCGCCAAGCGAGCGGTATCTTTGCTAGGCTTGGGTCCACAGGAATCAGATTGCCTACCGGCAGCAAAGGAAAAATGTCGATGCGGGGACCCCTCGGGCGTGTGCTGAGTGTAGGCCTTGGTGCGATCGCGATGACGATCGTGGGGTTTTTCAGCGAGGCTCCGGCCCGCTCACAAGACCAGGACCTTGTCCAGGACGAAGCGTCGACATCGGTGCTCGGCAACTATCTGGCCGGCCGTTTCGCGCGCGCGGCGCAGGACACGCAGGAAGCCGCCGGCTTCTACGGTAAGGCCCTCGAACGCGATCCAACGAATGAAGTGCTGCTCGAGCAGGCCTTCCAGATGGAGACGATGTCGGGCAATTGGCCGAAGGCCATTCCCCTCGCCGAACAGTTGGCGGCGACGCGCCAGTCGCATCGCATGTCTCAGTTCCTTTTGGGCGTGACCGCCTTCAAGGGCAACGACTACGCGAAGGCTGAAGAGCACTTCACGGCGGCGTCCGAAAATCCGATCGGGGAGCTGACGAGTGCGATTGCGATCGGCTGGACGCGTCTCGCGGCCGGCGATGCCGACGGCGCGCTGAAGGCCCTCGATATGCCGAAGCAGCCCGACTGGGCGCAGTTCTACCTGCGCTATCACAAGGCGCTGATTGCCGACCTCGCCGGGCGCAAGGCCGATGCGCGCGCGGCCTACGAGAAGGTCTTCAAACAGGATAGCCGCACGCTTCGCACGTCGCTTGCCTACGCGCAGTCCGCCGCCCACTACGGCGACTTCAAGACGGCGCGTCAGGTGATCAAGGAGCAGCTCGCGAAAACGCAAGGCGACCCACATCCGCTCGCGAAAGAGATGCTGGACGTCATCAATCGCAAAGAGAAGCCAAACCTCCTGATCTCCAACCCGACTGATGGTTTGGCGGAAGTGTTCTATGGCCTCGGCGAGGCCCTTGCCGGAGAAGGTGGCGTCAGCCTCGGAACGATCTATCTGCAGCTCGCTCTCGATGCGAAGCCCGATCATGCCTTTGCGCTTGCTGCGCTCGCCAATGCTCAGGAGGCCGTGAAACGGTATAGCGACGCGATTGCAACCTACGACAAGATTCCGCAAGGCACGCCCTTGCAGAGTGCAATCGACATTCGCAAGGCTTTCGACCTGAACTCGCTCGATAAGCCCGACGAAGCGAAGGCGATCCTCACGAAACTCGTCGAAGCCGACCCCAAGGACGTTCGTCCGCTCGAGGCGCTCGGCAACATCATGAGAGCGCGTAAGGATTATGCCGGCGCCGTGACGTACTTTACGAAGGCCCTTGCAGTCCTCAACAAGAACGATCCGCGCAACTGGGGTTACTATTACGCGCGCGGCACAGCGTATGAGCGGCTGAAGAACTGGCCTGCCGCCGAATCGGACTTGAAGCGTGCGCTCGCGCTCGCTCCCGATCAGCCGCTGGTTTTGAATTATCTCGGCTACTCCTGGGTCGATCAGGGCAAGAACCTCAAGGAAGGAACGCGCCTTATCGAGAAGGCCGTGCAGCTGAAGCCGGATGATGGCTACATCGTCGATAGCCTTGGATGGGCCCACTATAAGCAGGGCAACTTCAAGGAAGCGGTTCGCTTTCTCGAACGCGCCGTCGAGATCAAGCCCGAAGATCCGACTTTGAACGATCACTTGGGTGACGCTTTCTGGAAGGTTGGCCGCGAACGCGAGGCACGCTTCCAGTGGAGCCAGGCTCTTTCCCTCGATCCGGAGCCCCAGGACGTCGATAAGATCAAGGCCAAGCTCGAACGCGGCCTCGACGCCAAGGGCGAAGCCAAGAACGCCGAGAAGACAAGGCAGGTTCAAAGGGACGAAGCTTCGCGCAAGCGCAGCGAAAATAAAGCCGGATCGCCTTCGAGCAGGGCGGTTGAGTAATTTTCTCCAAAGCTGGATAACGTTCAACGGGCGCCACGAGGCGCCCGTTTTTCATGCCATTGAGACCTCATGCCCCCGATGCAGGAATTCGCTTCCGCCAAGATCAATCTGACGCTTGAAATTCTCGGCCGACGTAGTGATGGCTACCACGAGCTGCGGAGCCTCGTGGCATTCGCGGCCGACACTGGCGACCGCCTGACGATGACCAGCGACGCGCCTGCCTTGACGAAAGTCGAAGGTCCATTCGCAAACGCTCTCGGCCACGCCAATCTCGTCGACGCCACCGTCGAGACGCTGACGCGCATTCTACCCAATGCCATTCTCGGCGGTCTAACGCTCGAAAAAAATCTGCCTGTCGCTTCTGGCATCGGCGGCGGATCGGCAGACGCGGCAGCGGCGCTTAGGCTTCTTAGCGCGGCCCATCCGGAAATCGCCGGGCTCGATTTACCGGTGATCGCGCGCACCCTCGGCGCCGACGTTCCAATTTGCCTGCACAGCCGAAGCGCGATCATGACAGGCATCGGCGAGACGATTCACGACATCGATTTGCCTGGAGAGATATTTGCGATCCTCGCAAATCCGCTCATTGATGTGCCGGCCAACAAGACGGCGGAAGTTTTCCGTCTCCTCGCCGCCCCGCCATTGCCGGCGGACGCAAAAGCTGAAAAGCCGCCGCTCCTGTCGTCATTCGGCGAGGTGATCAGGTACGCCGCAACGCGCGGCAATGCGCTAGAGGCGCCCGCGCGCCAGCTTTTCCCACAAATCGGAGTGATGTTGTCGGAACTCGCGAAGCTGCCGCGTTGCCGCCTCGCGCAGCTCTCAGGCGCTGGGCCGACCTGCTTCGCTCTCTTCGATACGCAACAGGCCGCGACAAACGGCGTGCGAGTTCTCAAAGCCATCCAGCCGGGCTGGTGGGTCGCCGCGACGCGCTTGATCTGAACTCGACGGCTCGTCAGTGAGTCCGGCTGATGCAGAAGCCGATGACCTGCTCGAGCGCATCCTTCTCGCGGCTCTCGGGGAAGATTGCCAACGCATCGCGCGCAATGGCCCCGTAGGAGCGCGCCCGCTCAAACGTGGCTTCGATCGCCTTGTGTCTCCGCATCAGGCTCACCGCGTGCTCCAGATCGCCGTCCGCGATCTCGCCTTCGGCGATGGTACGGTTCCAGAATTGCCGCTCGTCATTCGTGCCGCGCCGGAACGAAAGGATGACGGGCAGAGTGATCTTGCCCTCGCGGAAATCGTCGCCAACGGACTTGCCGAGGCTTCTGCTGTCGCCGGCATAGTCGAGCGCATCGTCAACGAGCTGAAATGCGAGACCGAGATTCTTGCCGTATGATCGAAGAGCTGCTTGCTCTTCCACCGGCCGCTGCGCGAGCGCGGCGCCGGATTCGGCCGCGGCGGAAAACAGGGCAGCGGTCTTGGAATTGATGATCGAGAGGTAATCATCTTCAGTCGTCGATGTATTCTTGGCGGCGGCGAGCTGCATGACCTCACCTTCCGCGATGGTCGCCGCAGCATTCGACATGATGCGGAGAACGGTCAGCGATCCAACGTCGACGAACATCTTGAAGGCTTGACCGAGAAGAAAATCGCCGACCAGCACGCTCGCTTGATTGCCCCATATCATGCGCGCCGTCTTCCGCCCGCGCCGCGTCGCGCTCTCGTCGACGACATCGTCGTGTAGCAGTGTCGCCGTATGCATGAATTCGACGGCGGACGCGGTGCGAATGTGTCCGTTGCCGCCATATCCGCAGAGCTTCGCTGATGCGAGCGCCAGCATCGGCCGAAGACGTTTGCCGCCGCTATCGATAAGGTGATGGGCAAGCTCGGGGATCATATCGACATCCGACACGGCTTTGTCGAGAATGATCCGGTTTATGGCCTCGAGATCATCCGATACAAGATCGAGAAGCGGCTGTAGCTTCTGTCCCGTCTCGCGAACGTCTTCGAGTGGAATCACGCGACCCAAGTTGGCCCCCAAATTTTTACTCGACACTAACATAGGTCGTCGCCTCCAGGCCGTCACCCAGCCTTCGCCGGACCGCTTTGATTAATAGTTTAGGATTTGTCATGCGCGAGTTGATTGTGACGAATGACCCCGTCCTCATCAGTTACGCGGAAGCGCTTCTGAAGGACCAGGGCATCGAGGCGGTGGTATTTGATCGAAATATTAGTCTGATGGAAGGGTCAATCGGCGCTTTCCCGCGGCGTCTTGTCGTTCCTGGCGAACTATGGCCAAGGGCAGCCGAGATCATGAGGCACGCTGGACTGGGCGATTGGGTGGCCGAAAATGCAAGTAAGTGACCCGCAGCAGTCCATCATCGAGGCGGCAAGCGAAGACCTTTTTCTTGGCGAGGCATTGACCGTTCGCCAGCCGCGCAACGGCTACCGCGCCGGAACCGATGCGGTGCTGCTCGCGTCATGGTTGAACCCCGAGACCGCAGGCAAGGGCCCTGTTCTCGATGTCGGCGCGGGTGTGGGCGTTGTCGGGCTATGCGTCGCAGCCCGTTGTCCAGACGCTGAAGTTCTGCTCGTCGAGCGCGAACCCGATCTTGCCGTGTTGGCTCGCCATAACGTCGAACGCAACGGCTTGAAGATGCGCGTTTCGGTTGTCGAAACCGATATTGCGCGCTCTTCCGATGCACTCACCCGTTCGGGCATCGCGTCCGAGTCGTTCCCGATCGTCCTTGCCAACCCGCCCTACCACCAGGAAGGCCGAAGCACGGCCGCGCCGAGCCCGCTGAAGGCCGTCTCGCATCAGATGGCAGAGGATGCCCTGGAAATTTGGGCGCGCTTCATGACCCGTATGGCGGCGCCTGGAGGGCGTGTCGCGATGATCCATAAGGCGGAGGCGCTGCCTCGGATTTTATCGGTTTTTGAAGGACGGTTTGGCGGCATCGGCGTGCTGCCGATCTATCCGCGTGCCGGTGCATCTGCAATTCGGGTGATCGTGAGCGGCATCAAGGGCAGCCGGGCGCCGATCACGATCAAGCCGCCGCTTGTGCTCCACGGACCCGAGCAGGCGTTTCTTCCGGAGATCGAGGCCATTTTCAGGCACGGCGCCGCGCTTCCCGCGCAATTCGGCGGCTGATCGCCACTGGCCAGCCGTGGCCGGTTGCACTAGATCATCCAACTCCCTTTTTCATGACGCAGCGTTAGAGCAAAGTTGCTCGCAGGAGTGAAGCCTCATGTGGCCGTTTTCTCGCAAGCCCGTCGTTCCCGTTTTGCGTTTCAGCGGCCCGATCGGCATGGCGACGCCGCTGCGTCCGGGTCTGTCGCTCGCGAGCTACGCCGGCGCGATCGAAAAGGCGTTCTCGTTCTCGAAGCTCCCGGCCGTTGCGGTTGTAATCAATTCGCCGGGCGGCTCGCCTGTGCAATCCAACTTGATCTTCAACCGCCTTCGCCAGATGGCGGCGGAGAAAGAAAAGCGCGTCTATGTTTTTTGCGAGGACGTTGCCGCATCGGGCGGCTATTTTCTCGCGATCGCCGGCGACGAAATCTACGCCGACCCGTCGTCGATTATCGGTTCGATCGGCGTCGTATCCCGCAGTTTCGGTTTCGTCGATCTCTTGCAGCGGCTCGGTGTCGAGCGGCGCGTCTATACGGCGGGCGCCGATAAAAACCAGCTTGATCCGTTCCTGCCAGAAGATGCGGACGACGTCGCACGCCTGAAGGCGATACAGCAGGACGTGCACGATGTATTTATTGGTCTCGTCAAGGAACGCCGCCTAGGCAAGCTTAAAGCACCCGACGCGGAGCTGTTCTCCGGCGCCTTCTGGTCAGCGTCGAAGGCCGCGGACTTCGGCCTGATCGACGGCGTAGCAGATGTCCGATCCAAGATGCGGCAGCTCTTCGGCGATACGGTACGGCTGAAGGTCGTCGAGCCCGAAAAGGCAGGGCTGCTCTCACGTCTTCGCCGGGCGCCGGGCGCGTCGGGGCTGGGCAATGGTCTTGCTTTTGCCGACGATCTGGTGTCGGCTATGGAAGCGCGATCGCTCTGGTCGCGGTTTGGGATCTAGGCGCCCGGAGGGCCTTGCAATGCCCCCAGTAATGTTCCTCGCGATCGTAGGCATAGCCGGACTTGCCGGCTACAGGCTTCTGTCCGCCATGTCCCGTAATTCTCGGTCCAGCACCCGAAAGGCCGAAGCCAGGGCCAATGTGCGCGATCTCGGGAATCTCGAATGGGATGAGGCCGCCGGCGTTTATAA
>JAEWCT010000205.1 GCA_023390485.1 Pseudomonadota bacterium | reverse complement strand
CCTTCTTCAAAGGCGGCGAGACGGTCCGCGGCTTCGATCGGTCGGGCTATGGCCCGCGCGACATCGGTCCAAATTCGCCAAACTCGGACGCGCTGGGCGGCCAGAAGTATTGGGCTGCGACGGCCGAAGTCCGCTTCCCGATCCCTTACGTGCCTGACGATCTGGGCATCAGCGCCGCGGTCTTCGCCGACGCCGGTTCGCTGTGGGACGCGACGGCAGGTGCAAAGCGTGCAATCGCGTCCGTTGGTACGGACACTTTGGGAGACAGCAGCTCAGTCCGCTCGTCAGTCGGCGGCAGCTTGATGTGGAACTCGCCGGTCGGTCCGCTGCGTATGGACTTCGCCCAGGTCCTAACGAAACAGAGCTACGACCAGACGCAGTTCTTCCGCTTCGGCGCACAGACGAAGTTCTAAGTCTGAGCCGAACGGCCTGAAGATTTGCTCAATTCGAGAGCGGCGCCATCAGCGCCGCTCTTTTCCTATGGGTTTAAGCCCGCTTGAATGGGCTATTTCCGTCAGGGACTTGCCAACATCCTTCCGGTCGTTCATTCAACCCCTCCAACACTGACAGAACTGTAACCACGGCGACCGGAGGCGGCGTTATGGAGCATCCCGGATTCTTTGAGCGCGCCGGACCTTTTTCACTCTCCGAAGTAGCAGTGGCCGCCGGCGCGGAAATTCCGAGCGGCGTGGACTCCACCGTTACGATCGACGACGTGCGCCCGCTGCATGAGGCGGGCTCCTCACACGTCTCATTCATCGACAACAGGAAATATCTTTCGCAGCTTGACGCGACGAAAGCCGGCGCCTGCCTCGTCGTTCCGGCGCTCGCCGACCGCGTTCCCGCGGGCACCACGCGGCTCATCACCAAGCAGCCCTATCATGGCTTCGCCCGCGCCCTGGCGCTGTTCTATCCCGACGCCATGCAGCCTCTGGTGGCCACCGCAGGAGCCCCGCCGATCGATCCGACGGCGAAGCTTGAGCCCGGAGTCATCGTCGAGCCGGGCGCGATCATCGGCCGTGAAGCGCAAATCGGCGCAGGGACCCGTATTGCCGCAGGCGCCGTCATCGGCGCGCGCGTAACGATCGGACGGGACAGCTTCATCGGAGCCCTAGCGACCGTGACACATGCGCTCGTCGGCGACCGGGTTATTATCCATTCTGGCGTCCGCATCGGCCAGGACGGCTTCGGCTTCGCCATGGGCCGCACCGGACACCTCAAAGTGCCGCAAATCGGCCGAGTGATCGTCCAGGACGACGTGGAAATTGGAGCAAATACAACCATAGACCGCGGCGCCCTTAAGGATACGATCATCGGTGAGGGCACGAAAATTGATAATCTCGTCCAGATCGGGCACAACGTCATCATCGGTCGCCACTGTGTGATCGTTGCGATGTGCGGCATCTCCGGCTCGACCGAACTTGGCGATTTCGTCATCATGGGCGGTCAATCCGGAACTGTCGGTCACATCAAAATCGGCAGCGGCTCTCAAGTCGGCGGAGCCTCACATCCTGTCCACGACGTGCCCGCCGGTGCCAGGTACTTTGGCACTCCGGCCAAGCCGTTGCGGCAGGCGGCGCGCGAACAGGCACTGATCAAGCGACTCGTCGCCAAAGACAAAGACAGCTATGACGACGGGTCGCCGGAGCCGGACGAAAGCTGACAGCATTCGTAGGGAGCGGGATCGGTCCGGTCGGAAGTAATTTTTTGGAGCACACGACGATGGAAGGCAAGGCAACGGCGGTCAAAACCCTCGGCACCGCTGATATCAACCGGGTGATGAAGCTGCTGCCGCATCGCTATCCGTTCCTTCTGGTCGACCGGATGTACGACATGGACGCGGACGAGAGCTGCGTCGGCGTCAAGAACGTCACCATCAACGAGCCGTTCTTTCAGGGACACTTCCCGCAGTTCCCCGTCATGCCGGGCGTGCTCATCATCGAGGGCCTTGCGCAGACCGCAGGCGCTCTCTGCGTCTCGAACGTCGGTCACGACTACAAGGCCGAGCTCGTCTATTTCATGGGCATCGACAACGCCAAGTTCCGCAAGCCCGTTCTGCCCGGCGACCAGCTCCATTACCACGTGCGCAAGATCCGCAATCGCGGCCGCGTCTGGCGCTTCAAGTGCGAAGCCAAGGTGAACGGCAAGACCGTGGCCGAGGCCGAAATCAGCGCCATGCTGGCGGACACGGCCGATGCGCGCGCGTTTGCGAGCCAAAATGGCTGAAGTGGACGTCCATCCGACGGCCATCGTCGAAGACGGTGCGAAGCTGGCAGCCGGCGTTAAGGTCGGGCCCTTCTGCATGGTCGGCCGCGAAGTGACGCTCGCCGAGCGCGTCGAACTCGTGAGCCACGTTGTCGTTGCCGGAACGACCGATATCGGCGCCGGCACGCGCATCTTTCCGTTCGCATCAATCGGCCATCAGCCGCAGGATCTGAAATACAAAGGCGAGCCTTGCTCGCTTTCGATCGGTTCGGAGTGCATCATCCGGGAAGGCGTGACGATGAACCCTGGCACTGCAGGCGGCGGTTCGGTGACGGTGGTCGGCAACGGCTGCGCCTTCCTTGCGAACAGCCACGTCGGCCACGATTGCCATGTCGGCAACGGCGTCATCTTCTCAAACAACGTCATGCTGGCCGGGCATTGCAACGTCGGTGATTTTGCGATCATCGGCGGCGGCGCCGCCATCATTCAGTATGCCCGCGTCGGCCATCACGCTTTCGTCGGCGGCATGTCGGGCCTCGAAAACGATCTCATTCCGTACGGTATGGCGCTCGGCAATCGGGCCCATCTTTCGGGGCTGAACATCGTCGGCCTGCAACGGCGCGGCTTTTCGCGGAACGACATTCACGATCTCCGGCGCGCCTACCGGCTGCTCTTCGCTGCTGAAGGCACGCTCATCGAGCGCATGGAAGATGTCGCCGAAGAGTTTGCCGGTCACGCCTCGGTGCAGGAAATCCTCGCGTTCATTCGCCAGGGCGGCAAGCGATCGCTGTGCACGCCAAAGAACGGCGAAGAAAGCTGAAACCTCCCATGGACGGTCCGATGAAGCGCATCGGGATCATCGCTGGAGCCGGTTCGCTTCCTCTTGAAGTCGCCCAAAGCGTCACGCGCCGCGGCGGCGAGGTCCATGTCGTCATGGTCGAGAATGCCGCCGATCCGGCGCTCGCGGCGTTCCCGCACACCATTGTCAATTGGGCTCAGCCGGGACGAGCGATGGCGGCGTTCCGTAATGCGGGTATCAGCCACGCGCTGCTGCTCGGCGGTTACCGGCGCCCTTCGTTTTTGACGGCGCGACCCGATCTCGCATTCCTGCGGCTCGCCCCGGCCGTCGTGAAATTGTTGAAGGCCGGTGGCGACGATGCCGTGCTGCGCGGCGTGCTTGCGCAATTCGAAACGCTCGGGC
>JAEWCT010000149.1 GCA_023390485.1 Pseudomonadota bacterium | reverse complement strand
GCCGTCGACGTCGGCGTCGGTCATGATGATGACCTTGTGATACCGAAGCTTGTCGAGCTTGAACTCATCGCGCCCGATGCCCGTGCCCAGCGCCGCGATGATGTTCGTCACCTGCTCGGACGACAGCATCTTGTCGGTGCGCGCGCGTTCGACGTTCAGGATTTTACCTCGGATCGGCAGCACAGCCTGGAATTCACGCTTACGTCCCTGCTTGGCGGAACCACCTGCCGAGTCGCCTTCGACGATGAAGAGCTCGGTCTTCGACGCGTCGCGATCCTGGCACTCGGCGAGGCCGCCCGGCAGACGCAGCCCATCGAGCGCGCCTTTGCGCCGCGTGAGATCGCGAGCCTTGCGCGCAGCTTCGCGAGCGAGCGCCGCCTCCACGATCTTGCCAACGATCACCTTCGCTTCCTTCGGATGCTCCTCGAACCACGCGCCGAGCTGATCGCCGACCATGGATTCGACAACCGGCTTCACTTCCGAGGAAACGAGCTTGTCCTTCGTCTGCGAAGAAAACTTCGGATCCGGCACCTTCACCGACAGCACGCAGGTCAAACCTTCGCGCGCGTCATCGCCCGAAAGCGCCACCTTCTCTTTCTTCGCAAGCCCCGTCTCTTCCGCGTACTTGTTGACGATGCGCGTCAGCGCGCTGCGAAAACCGGCGAGATGCGTGCCGCCGTCGCGCTGCGGAATGTTGTTCGTGAAGCAGAGCACCGTCTCGTGGTAGCTGTCGTTCCACCAGAGCGCCGCTTCAACGGTAATACCGTCCTTGTCGCCGTGGATCATGATCGGCTCAGGCAACGCCGACGCCTTCGAGCGATCAAGATAACGGACGAACTCGGCCGAGCCGCCGTCGTAAATGAATTCTTGGCGCTTCACGTCGGCATGGCGCGCGTCAATCAGAACGATCTTCGCGCCGGAGTTCAGGAACGCGAGTTCGCGCAAGCGATGCTCGAGCGTTCCGAAGTCGAATTCGGTCACGTTGTGAAACGTCTCGGTGCTGGGCAGGAACGAAACTTCCGTGCCGCGTTCCTCGCCCGCGTCGCCGATGACTTTCAACGGCGCAACGGCGTTGCCGTTGTTGAACTCGATGAAGTGCTCTTTGCCTTCACGCCAGATCCGGCACTTGAGCCAGGACGAAAGCGCATTGACGACGGACACGCCGACGCCGTGCAGACCACCCGAAACTTTGTACGAGTTCTGGTCGAACTTGCCGCCCGCGTGCAGCTCGGTGAACACGATCTCGGCCGCCGAACGCTTCGGCACCTGATCGTCGTCGCGCTTGATGCCGGTCGGAATGCCGCGGCCATCGTCGCGCACCGTGCACGACCCGTCGGGGTTCAGCGTCACCGTGCACGCCTTCGCGTGACCGGCCAAAACCTCGTCGATGGCGTTGTCGACGACTTCGTAGATCATGTGGTGGAGACCCGACCCGTCGTCGGTGTCGCCGATGTACATTCCGGGACGTTTGCGAACCGCGTCGAGGCCCTTCAGCATCTTGATGCTGTCTTCGCCGTATTCCTCCGGCGCAGGGGTTTTCTTGAGCGGTTGAGCGTTCATTTTTGAGCTTTCTCAGCGGACGGAATTAGGGTCCGTTTTTATAGCACAAACCGGCCTGAAAAGCCTTAAAAATTCACAAGAATATGCAGTCAAAAAGTCGTGGATTTTCAGTCTTTTGGATGTGGCTGTTTGTCCCGTTACTTGGACTCAGGAAAGGCTCCTGATTTTTCCCTCTTCCACCCCCCAGAATTGCGCGTTTCCGGCGAGCGCCGAAAACGCTTCCGCGTCCGTGCCGGTCATCCACGCCTGCGCCCCGAGCCGCAGGATTTCGGCAAACAGCGCCCCCCTCCGGTGGACATCGAGATGGGCTGTAATCTCATCGAGAAGGAGGATTGGTGCGGCCCCTTCCTGCCGCTCGGTGAGAAGCTCGGCATGTGCCAGCACCAGCCCGAGCAGCAGCGCCTTCTGCTCCCCCGTCGAGCACTGCCGCGCTTCCAGCGCCTTCGGACCGTGCTCGACGATGAGATCAGAGCGATGCGGCCCGTCGAGCGTCCGGCTCGCGGCCCGGTCGCGTTCGCGCGTTTCGCGAAGCGTGCGCGCATAGGCATCTTCCGCTTCGATGGCCGAAAGACGCGCGAGATCGTCCTCGATCGTTCCGACGAGTTGAAATGACGACCACGGAAACGCGGAATCGGGATCGCGCTCGCGTCGCTTCTGGACGATCGCCGCCATTGCCGCCACCGCTTCGAGGCGCGCAGCCGCCACTGCGACACCCGTCTCCGCCATTACCTGCTCGAAGCCGGAGAGCTGCGCGTTATCACGCACGCCGTCGGCCAGCAGGCGATTGCGGCTCGTCATCGCACGCTCGAACCGCCCAGCAATCGTCCGATAGCTGTGATCGAAACAAAGAATGAGCCTGTCGAGAAACCGCCGCCGCTCGGAAGCGGGCCCCGTGAAGAGCCCGTCCATTGCCGGCGTCACCCAGACGATTTCGAGATAATCGGCGAGAATACCCGAGCCCGACTGCGCCGAACCGTCGATGCGCACGATGCGGCCCGAACGTCCTGAGCCCTCAGCCCGCGCGCTGGTCCCAGCGCCCGCTGCGAGGCCGGTGCCGATATCCGCTGGCCCCGCGAGCGTATGCGCGTGCGCGGCAATCGCGAAACTTCCATCGCCTCCGGCCCGCGCCAGATCCACGAACGGCACGCGCCGCAAGCCAGTTCCGGGCGAAAGCAGCGACAACGCTTCGAGCAGATTGGTTTTGCCCGACCCGTTCGCGCCGACGATCACCTGCGGCCCCGCGTCGGTCGCAACGCTCGCCGAAACATAACTTCGGAAATTCGTCAGCGTCAGCCGCTCGACCCATAGGGAATTAGCCTCAGACATGAGACTCGACTGGCTTCCCGGGCTGCAGCTCCATTCGTAATTTCTTTGCTTTGAATGATTCGCTTATACCGTAGGAACTGCTCCAAGAAATCGTGTACTGGTCACCATGCTTTCGTATCGTCAAGTCAAAGATGATAGCGGACGTGTCGAAATCGTCGAGCTGGATTGAAGTTACGTGATGAGCCGAAATAGTAACGACAGCGTGTTTCGCAAGGACAAAAAAGCCATTCTGATCAACTTCATTCGTCATGTTCCACGCATGAATGCGCAAACAGCTTTCCTTGGAATTGCGGAGTGTGAGTTCGAGGATAATGGCGTCGTGAAATCTTGGGACTCGCCCAAACCAATCAAGAACTTTACTGCCGCCTGGAATATCGGCGAACTCACTTTCAATCGACATTCCGTCCTCTTTGCGCATCGCAAGAGCTTTCCCCTCCCCCTTGCGGGGATGGGTTAGGGGTACAGGTTACCGAGCATGCGAGAATTATTTAGCAAAGACACGCCGCGCCGTTTCGGTAACTTGCGCGCCTTCACACACTACGAGACTTGGATCAACGCGTATGCCAGAGACAAACTCGTAGACCAATTCCCTCAAACCGACGGACAATATATCTTGCGCGTCGGCTTCAACTATAACGTGGGGGCCTTCTCTTACGTCCCAACTTGAAAGTGAATAGACCAGAAATACCCGACCACTAAGCGCTTTCAAAAGCGCTCCGCGAGCGGGCCCAAGCCCGTCTTCGTTCCACTCTTCCAAGTTCACGTTCAGTTTCGACGCAAGCTCATCGATTGACAGCCTGACATACGCTATTGGCAACGGCGACTTAAAGAGATGATCTTCGACCTGACTTAACGACGTTGCTCGGTCCTTTCCGCAAATTCGCTAAACCCGCATCGGCATGAGCACATAAAGCGCGCTGCCGTCGCCGCCGTCGCGCACCATCGTCGGCGAGCCGGGGTCCGCTAGGAGAAACCGCGCGTCTTCACTCTCGAGCTGATCGGCGATGTCGAGCAGATAGCGCGCGTTGAAACCGATCTCGAGCGGACCCGACGAATAGCCGACGGAAATCTCTTCCGTCGCGCTGCCGCCTTCCGGATTGTTCACCGTCAGGATCAGCTTGTCCTTGCCGACGTTGAGCTTCACCGCGCGCCCGCGCTCGCTCGCAATCGTCGACACGCGATCGACCGCACTCTTGAACGACGCGTTCGGGACTTTCATTTCCTTGTCGTTGTTGTGCGGAATGACGCGTCCGTAATCGGGGAACGTCCCGTCGATCAGCTTCGACGTCAGCACGACAGGCCCGATCTCGAACCTGACTTTCGTCTGCGACACGCCGACTTTGACCTTCGCGCTCGTGTCTTCGAGAAGCCGCGCAAGTTCGTGCACCGTCTTCCTCGGCACGATGACACCGGGCATGCCTTCCGCGCCCTTCGGCAACGGCAGCTCCACCTGCGCCAGGCGGTGACCGTCCGTCGCAACTGCGCGCAGGGTTTTCGTGCCGTTGGTCTCGGCCGGATGCAGATAGATGCCGTTGAGGTAATAGCGCGTCTCTTCCGTCGAGATCGCGAAGCGCGTTTTCTCGATGAGCCGCTTCAAGTCGCCGGCTTCGATCGTGAACTCGTGGCCGATCTCGCCGACCGCGAGATCCGGGAAGTCATCGGCGGCAAGCGTCTGCAGGCTGAAACGCGACTGCCCGGACGTGATCGTCAGGCGCTCCTTGTCGCCGTCGCGCTTCATTTCGATCTCGGCGCCTTCGGGCAGCTTGCGCACGATGTCGTGCAGCACGTGCGCCGGAACCGTCAGCGTGCCGGGCGTCGAAACCTTCGCGCCGACGCTCTCGCTGACCTCGCGCTCGAGATCCGTTGCCTTGAACATCAGCGCGTCGCCCGACGCCTTCAGCATGATGTTCGACAGGATCGGAATCGTCGTCCGGCGTTCGACGACGCTCGTAACGTGGCTCAGCGCCTTCAAGAGTTCCCCACGTTCGATCTCGAGACGCATATCTATCCTCAGCATTGACTATGGAATTGCGCGTGGAATGGCGGCCTGAACACGCCGTGGCATCACGCGCGAGAAAACGGTTGGCCCCGGGGCGAACGGAATCGCCCACGGAGCCGGATCAGAGCCGAAAGATGGCATCTTTTCAAGCAAGATGTATCGGCCCGCCCAGAACAGGCCCGCAACCGCGCCGATCCGGCGCGGAATCAACCGGGAATCCGAGGCATGGGGCCCTGGCGAAACACCCATGGCAAGGCCGGCACTCCGGGGGAGGTGTGCCGGCCCTACGTCGCATCAGGCCGCAAGGGGTGAATTTGCGGTCAGTGGTTGAGAAGCCTCTTCAGCTCCTCAAGCTCGTCTCCGAGGTTCGGATTCTTGCTGATTTCGCCTTCGATTTTGCGGATGGCGTGCAAAAC
>JAEWCT010000062.1 GCA_023390485.1 Pseudomonadota bacterium | reverse complement strand
TCGACCTGGCGGCGTTCCTTGCTCAGGTCTGCGAGAGCGCCGGGGGTGTTTCTCCGCGTCACCCAATCAGACACGGATTTGGGACGCAAGTCACGAATGAGGACGATGACGCCGCGGCCCTCGGCTTCGATGGCGCGCATTGACTGTTCGACGACGGAACCGGTCTCGCCGTGACCATTGATGTCAAGCACGTCGTGCAGCACATTGACGGCGTGGACGCGCACCATGACTGGTCCGCCCTTCGCGACATTGCCTTTGACGAGCGCCAGATGCTCGCCGACCTCGACCGTGGTCTCGTAGACGTAGAGATCGAAGTTGCCCGCGCTCGTTGTCTCGACCGGCGTCTGCGCGATGCGCTTCACGATGCGATCGTTCTTGAGGCGATAGGCGATCAGATCCTCGATGGCGCCGATCTTGAGATTATGAATCTTGGCGAAGCGGGCAAGATCGGCCATGCGCGCCATCGTGCCGTCTTCGTTCATCACTTCGCAGATGACGGCGGCCGGCGAAAGGCCTGCGAGCTTCGCGAGATCGATCGATGCTTCGGTGTGGCCGGCCCGGACGAGGACGCCGCCATCACGCGCGATGAGCGGGAAAACGTGGCCCGGCGAGACGATGTCGGCCGCGCCCTTCGACGGATCAATTGCGGTCGCGATCGTGCGCGCCCTATCGAATGCCGAGATGCCGGTCGAGATGCCTTCGCGCGCTTCGATCGATTGCGTGAAGGCCGTACGGTTACGCGAGCCGTTCGAGCGCACCATGAAATCGAGATTGAGATCCTTGGCGCGCGCCGCGGTCAACGCGAGGCAGATCAATCCGCGGCCATGCTTGGCCATGAAGTTGATGGCGTCGGGCGTCGCCATTTGCGCCGGGATGATGAGATCGCCTTCGTTTTCGCGATCCTCGGCATCGACGAGAATGACCATGCGGCCGTTCTGCATCTCCTCGACGATCTCCTCGATCGGCGAGAGCGCGCTACCGCTGTGAGTGGACTGCAAGTTCGTCGAGCCCGTCATCATGGGCGAAACTCCATCAGGCGCGCGACGTAGCGCGCGAACACATCGACTTCCAGATTGACCAGATCGCCGGGGGTTTTCGCGCCCCAGGTCGTCACCGTCAAGCTGTGCGGAATGAGATTGACGCCAAAACGGGCTTCCGCAACCTCGTTGACGGTCAGCGAGGTGCCGTCCAACGCTACGGACCCCTTGGGGGCTATATAGCGGGAAAGATGCTCGGGCGCCTCCAAAAGAAAGCGTTTGCTTTCCCCATCGCTGGTAATGGCGATGATTTTGGCGATGCCGTCGACGTGACCGGAGACGATGTGGCCGCCGAGCTCATCGCCGGCCCGCAACGACCGTTCCAAATTGACGCGCCGGCCGGGTTGCCACCTATCAAGCGTGCTTTTGGCCAACGTCTCGTTCGAAACGTCAACGGTAAATTCGGCGCCATCGGCAAGCGGCTTGATTGCCGTCGCCGTCAGACATACGCCATCGCAGCAGATCGAAAGCCCGGTTTCTTCCGGCTTGAGCCTATAGGCCGTTTTCAAAGTAAAGCCGCCCGGCGATCTGGTGATCACTTCGCCGACATCGGTAATCAACCCGGTAAACATCTGATCAGCGTCCTTCCTTGTCCGCTAGGTCTTGTCCGCGAGGCGGTGAAGCCGCCACATCGTATCGGTGCCGATTGTCCGCCGCTCAACGACCGTGGTTCCGAGAGGGCCAAGCCAACGCGCGACTGAATTCTGCGCGTCAACGTCGGTGGACTTCCCTGCCATGTAAAGAACGATCTCGTCGGCGAGGGATGCCTTCGCGAAGGCACGCCAGATCGCGGGGCCGCCTTCGACGAGCAAACGTGTGATGCCGCGCGCGACGAGCGCTTCCATGATCGAAGGCAGCCAAAGTGTGTTGCCGACGACACCGGCTTCAATGATGTCCGTGCCGCCTGAGGCGATCGCGCTTTTCTTATCCGCATCGCCGCCGTGGCCCGTCAGCAGCCAAACCGGAATTTTCTGGGCGCTTTGAAAGAGCTTGGCTTCGACAGGCAGATCGAGCGAGCGTGAGAGAACAATGCGCACCGGCGAGCGGTCGAAGAGGCCTGGCAGCCGGCACGTCAATTCCGGATCGTCGTCCCTGACGGTTGCGGCTCCGACAAGGATGGCGTCGAACTCGCTTCGCAGCACCATGGCGTGAGCGCGCGATCTTTCGCCTGTCACCCAGACAGGTTGGGAGCCGGAACCTCGGGCAATATCGCCTTTTGCATCGAGTGCGAGCTTCAGCGAGACGAACGGACGGCGCTCGGTGATGCGCACGACGTGGCCGCGCGTGATCCATCGCGCTTTGGCTGCGCCGACGCCGCGAACGACTTCGATGCCGGCGTCCCGCAACCGGTCGAGACCGCGACCGGCGACGCGCGGATCGGGATCTTCGATGGCAACGACGGCGCGCTTCAATCCTGCCGCAACAATCGCGTCGGCGCAGGGGCCTGTCTGACCGTAGTGCGAACACGGCTCGAGCGTGACGTAAATGGTTGCACCACGCGCCTTGTCGCCCGCCGCTGCAATCGCGGTCGTTTCCGCGTGCGGGCGGCCACGATTCGCGGTTCTTGCACGCGCGATCAGCTCGCCCGTCTGTTCATTCGCGATATCGGCGCCGTCGGATGGGTTCGGCGAGGTCGAGCCAAGTCCGCGCTCGGCCATACGCAGTGCGACTGCCATCATCTCGTCGTCGAACGCACAACCTCGGGAACTCGACATACCTGCTCAGTGCTTCTTCTGGATCGCGATCTCGTCGAGTGCGGGCGTTCCGAACCGTTCGGTCAGATCGAGCGGATCGTGGACATTGCTCGCGAGTTCACGGAGAACCGCGTGAAAGTCCGCAGCGTCGCGAAAATCGCGATACACGGACGCGAACCGCACATACGCGACAGGGTCGAGTTCGCGCAAGGCTGCCATGACGAGTTCACCAATCTCGGCAGACGTAATTTCCGTTTCGCCCGAGCTTTCGAGCTGGCGCACGAGACCGGAGACGAGCCGGTCGATCCGCTCCTGCTCGAACGGACGCTTGCGCATCGCGACCGAGATGGATTTCAAAAGCTTATCGCGGTCGAACAGGACCTTGCGGCCCGAACGCTTGAGGACGGTCAATTCGCGAAGCTGTACGCGCTCGAAAGTCGTGAAGCGGCCGCCGCAATCGGCGCAGATACGCCTCCGGCGGATCGCCGAATTTTCATCCGACGGCCGGCTGTCTTTTACCTGGCTATCCTCGCTTCCGCAAAATGGACAGCGCATCCTTCAGCTCCTCGCATTCCGCCGGTCTCGCATCGGAGTGGCGGCGCCTTGTTTCCGCGCGAACAGACTTCTTCTCCACCACAAGCCAGATTCCGGCGGCGACACACATTGCCGAGATGCCCCTCACTGGGGTTTTCAACAATGTGAAAGAGATCTGTCGTAAACCTGATCTTAGCTCCCGATGGAAGATTAGCGGATTTTACAGTGAACTTGGCCGCGCTTCTCATGAAGCGGTGTCACATTGCCGGGGGTTCGTTCGGCTTTCCGGGCGGGCGCCCCAGGCGCGGCCCAAAAGAAAAGAGCGCCGGACGCATCCAGCGCTCTTATCAATTAAATCCGGCATTTAGATCAGGCGTAGATTGGGAAGCGATTGCAGAGCGCCGTCGCCTTCGCCTTGACGGCGGCCTCGACCTCGGCGTTGCCCTCTTCGCCGTTCTTCGCCAGACCTTCGAGAACCTCGGTGATCAGGCGGCCGATTTCCTGGAACTCGGCGACGCCGAAACCGCGCGTCGTGCCGGCGGGCGAGCCCAAGCGGATGCCCGACGTCACCATCGGCTTCTCGGGGTCGAACGGGATGCCGTTCTTGTTGCAGGTGATGTGCGCACGGCCGAGCGACTTCTCGGCCTTGTTGCCGGTGATCTTCTTCGGACGGAGATCGACGAGCACGACGTGCGTGTCGGTGCCGCCGGAGACGAGCGCGAAGCCGTTCTGGACAAGCACTTCGCCCAGCGCCTTGGCGTTATCCATCACGCCCTTGATGTAGACCTTGAAATCGGGACGCAGCGCTTCACCGAAGGCAACGGCCTTCGCCGCGATGACGTGCATCAGCGGGCCGCCCTGAATGCCAGGGAAGATCGCCGAGTTGACCTTCTTCGCGATGTCTTCGTCGTTGGTCAGGATCATGCCGCCGCGCGGACCGCGAAGGGTCTTGTGCGTCGTCGTGGTGACGATGTGGGCATGCGGGAACGGGCTCGGGATGAGACCAGCCGCAACGAGACCGGCGAAGTGCGCCATGTCAACGAGGAAGTGCGCGCCGACCTCATCCGCGATGGCGCGGAAGGCAGCGAAGTCGATCTTGCGCGGATAGGCGGAGCCGCCGGCGAGGATGATGCGCGGCTTGTGTTCGTGCGCGAGCTTCTTCACCTCGTCCATGTCGATGAGGTGCGTATCGGGCTTCACCATGTAGTGGACAGCGTTGAACCATTTGCCCGACTGGTTGACGGTCGCACCGTGAGTCAAGTGACCGCCGGCTGCGAGCGACAGGCCGAGGATGGTGTCGCCGGGCTTTGCGAGCGCATTGAACACGCCCTGGTTCGCCTGCGAGCCGGAGTTCGGCTGCACGTTGGCGAAGCCGCAGTTGAAGAGCTTCTTGGCGCGATCGATCGCGAGCTCTTCGGCGATGTCGACGTACTGGCAGCCGCCGTAATAGCGCTTGCCGGGGTAGCCTTCGGCATACTTGTTCGTGAGGACCGAACCTGCAGCGTCGAGCACGGCCTGGGAGACGATGTTTTCCGAAGCGATCAGCTCGATTTCGTTCTGCTGACGCCCGAATTCCTTCTGGATCGCGCTGAAGACCTCGGGATCGGTCTCGGACAGGTGCGCCTTGAAGAAGCGGGAGGTCTGCGAAGTTGCTGCGGCCGGTGCAGTCGACATGAGCTTTCCTCTATTTTGGGAAATGTTTTGTAGCGCTGGCGGGCCGCCTGGAGCAAGCCCGGCCGGACGCGGTTTCAACCATAGTACGGGCTCTCGCGCCAGCGCTCAACACCATCCGCACCCGCGTAATAAAGGCGCGGGTAAGGGGTTTTGCAGCGCACCTGAGGCGGTCGCGACCGGCTTACTCCGCCGCTTCCGCGAGGCTTTCCATCAGCGCCAAGGGGCACTGGGACCAGAGGTCGGACAGTGCACCGACGAGATGCTCCATATCGGCGTCCGTGTGCTGAGGCGATGGCGTCAGCCGCAGGCGTTCGGTGCCACGCGGAACCGTCGGATAGTTGATCGGTTGAACGTAGATACCGTAGCGGTCGAGCAGCACATCGGTCAGCGCCTTGCAGCGGACCGGATCGGCCACCAGAACGGGCACGATGTGGCTCGGCCCCGAGATGACGGGGAAGTCGGCGGCGACCAGACGGCGCTTCAGCGTACGCGCACGCTCCTGGTGCATTTCACGCTCGACATTGCTCGTCTTCAGATGCCGGATCGACGCGACCGCGCCGGCCGCGATCGCGGGCGCCAGCGACGTCGTGAAGATGAAGCCCGGTGCATAGGAACGGATTGCATCGCAGAGCGTCCGCGACGCCGCGATGTAGCCGCCCATGACGCCGAAGCCTTTGGCGAGCGTGCCATTGATGATGTCAACGCGATGCATGACGCCTTCACGCTCGGCAACGCCGCCGCCGCGCGGGCCATAGAGTCCAACTGCGTGGACCTCATCGAGATACGTGAGTGCGTTGTACTTTTCCGCCAGATCGCAGATGGCGGCGATGGGCGCTATGTGGCCGTCCATCGAGTAGACGCTTTCGAAGGCGATGATCTTCGGCGTGTCGCGCGGCACTTTCTTCAGCCGCTCTTCGAGATCGGCGAGGTCGTTGTGGACGAAGATCTGCTTTGGTCCGCGGCCGTTGCGGATGCCAGCGATCATCGATGCGTGGTTCTTCTCGTCGGAAAAGATCACGCAGCCGGGAAAGAGCGTGGCGAGCGTCGAAAGGGCCGCCTCGTTGGCGACGAAGGCGGAGGTGAACAGAAGCGCCATCTCCTTGCCGTGGAGGTCGGCAAGCTCGCGTTCCAGCTCGACGTGGTAGTGAGTCGTGCCCGCGATGTTGCGCGTGCCGCCCGAGCCGGCGCCGACGAGATCAATCGCCTCGTGCATTGCGGCGAGCACCTTCGGGTGCTGGCCCATGCCAAGATAATCGTTGGAGCACCAAACGGTTATCTGCTTTGCGTCTTCGCCTTTGACGACATCGGCTTTTGGAAACGCACCGCGGCGACGCTTCACATCAGCAAAAACCCGATAACGCCCCTCGCGCTTTACGGTATCGAGGGCCTCCGAGAGCATCTGCTCGTAATTCATCAGTCGATTTCCGCTCCCATAAGCACGGCGTTCATTAGTTTATTCGGTTTATGA
>JAEWCT010000061.1 GCA_023390485.1 Pseudomonadota bacterium | reverse complement strand
CCCGCGTCAAGGTCGTCAAGAACAAGCTGGCGCCGCCGTTCAAGCAGGTCGAGTTCGACATCATGTACGGCGAAGGCATCTCGAAGGTCGGCGAGCTGATCGACCTCGGTGTCAAGGCGGGTCTCGTCGAGAAGTCGGGCGCGTGGCTTTCCTATAACGGCGACCGGATCGGACAGGGCCGCGAGAACGCCAAGACGTATCTCAAAGACAACCCAAAGGTCGCAGCCGAGCTGGAGCGGGCCATCCGTGCCAATGCCGGGCTGATCGTCGAGAAGATGCTCGCCGATCCGGCGGCTGGCGAGGACGACGGGGAGGAGCCGGACGAGGACGGCGTTCTGCCCGACGAGGATGCGAGCAAGAAGGTCGCCAAGGCAAAGCGTTAAGGCAGGCATTGCCTTGAGCTTCGTCATGCCGACGTAGGTCGGCATCCAGGCAAGCCTGCGCCAGTTTTGGCGTTGATATTTGACTGGATCCCGGCCTCCGCCGGGATGACGTTGGATGGATGTCTCCGGGTCGTGGCTGTCGTTCCGTCGCAGGCTTGACGGTCCCTCCGCGTTACGCCCTTTTCTGGACACGTTCAGAGGCCGCCGCTACAACGGCGGCCTTAAGCCGTTCCGGGGCGCGTTCCCGGGGCAAATCACTTTCAATATCAGGCTCGAAAGCACCACATGGCCGGCGTCAGCGAAATCCGCGCTTCGTTTCTCGATTTCTTTGGAAAGAACGGGCACGAAATCGTGCCGTCATCGCCGCTCGTGCCGCGCAATGACCCGACCCTGATGTTCACGAACGCGGGCATGGTGCAGTTCAAGAACGTCTTCACCGGCCAGGAGACGCGCGCCATCCCACGCGCAACCACCTCGCAGAAGTGCGTCAGGGCCGGCGGTAAGCACAACGATCTCGACAACGTCGGCTATACGGCGCGCCATCATACGTTCTTCGAGATGCTCGGCAACTTCTCGTTCGGCGACTACTTCAAGGAACGCGCGATCGAGCTTGCGTGGAATTTGCTGACGAAGGACTTCGGCCTCGACAAGAAGCGCCTGCTCGTCACGATCTTTCACACCGATGACGAAGCCTACGCGATCTGGAAGAAGATCTCGGGCTTTCCGGACAGCAAGATCATCCGCATTCCGACGAACGATAACTTCTGGCAGATGGGCGACACGGGTCCTTGCGGACCGTGCTCGGAAATTTTCTTCGATCATGGCGACAAGATTCCGGGTGGCCCTCCGGGTTCGGCCGATGCCGACGGCGACCGCTTCATCGAGATCTGGAATCTCGTGTTCATGCAGTTTGAACAGATCGCTCCGGGAAACCGCGTCGATCTCCCGCGTCCGTCGATCGACACCGGCATGGGGCTCGAGCGTGTCGCCGCGGTGTTGCAGGGCAAGCACGACAACTACGACATCGATCTCTTTCAGAATCTCATCCAGGCGATCCGCCAGGAAGCGGCGAAGGCCGGCGCGAAAGAGGGCGGCGACGCCAGCCCCGAATTCCTTCACGTCGCGCGCCGCGTCATCGCCGATCATCTTCGCTCGACGAGCTTCCTGATCGCCGACGGCGTGCTGCCGTCGAACGAGGGCCGCGGCTACGTGCTTCGCCGCATCATGCGCCGCGCCATGCGTTACGCCGCTCAGATCGGTTGCACCGAACCGCTGATGTATCATCTCGTACCGGCGCTCGTGCGCGAGATGGGGGATGCCTATCCGGAACTCGTCAGAGCGCAGCCGCTCATTGCCGAGACGCTGAAGCTCGAGGAGACGAAGTTCCGCCGTACGCTCGACAACGGTCTGAAGCTTCTCGGCGAAAGCTCGGGCAATCTCAAGAAGGGCGCGGTCTTTCCGGGCGACGTCGCGTTCAAGCTTTACGATACCTACGGCTTCCCGCTCGACCTCACCGAAGATGCGCTCCGGCCGCGCGGCATCACCGTCGACACTGCGGCGTTCGGCGATGCGATGAAGAAGCAGAAGGAGGCTGCAAGGGCGGCCTGGAAGGGATCGGGCGAAGCGGCGACCGAAGGCCTCTGGTTCGAGATCAAGGACAAGACCGGCGCCTCGGAATTCCTCGGCTACGACACCGAGACGGCCGAAGCCATCGTCACGGCGCTCGTTTCGGGTAGCAAGGAGTCTAAGCAACTGAAGGCCGGCGATGAGGGCGCGCTCGTCGTCAGCCAGACGCCGTTCTATGGCGAAAGCGGTGGCCAGCTCGGCGATCAGGGCGTCATCAAGGGGCCGAAGGGCGCGCTGTTCCGCGTGTCGGATACGCAGAAGAAGCTCGGCGATCTTTTCGTGCACTTCGGCAAGGTCGAGACGGGCAGCTTCAAGGCGGGCGACGCCGTGGAGCTCGAAGTCGATCACGCCCGCCGGTCGGCGACGCGCGCCAATCACTCGGCAACGCATCTTCTGCATGAAGCGCTCCGGCAGGTGCTCGGCACGCACGTCGCGCAGAAGGGGTCGCTCGTTTCGCCGGACCGCTTGCGCTTCGACTTCTCGCATACGAAGCCGATGTCGCTCGAAGAGTTGAAAGCCGTCGAGGATATGGCGAACGCGGTGCTGCTCGAGAACACGCCCGTCGTCACGCGGCTGATGGCCATCGACGATGCGCGCGCGACCGGCGCGATGGCGCTCTTCGGTGAAAAGTACGGCGAAGAAGTTCGCGTCGTGTCGATGGGATCGACGCGGCCCGGCGCCAACAAGGCGTGGTCGGTCGAGCTTTGTGGCGGCACGCATGTGTCGCGTACGGGCGATATCGGTCTCATTCGCGTCGTCGGAGAGAGTGGAAGCGCCGCCGGGGTCCGCCGCATCGAGGCGCTGACGGGTGAAGGCGCGCGCGCCTATCTCGAAGAGCAGGATAGCCGCGTGAAGGAGGCCGCAAGCCTTCTCAAGACGCGGCCCGAAGATCTGATCGAACGGCTGAAGACTCTCGTCGAGGATCGGAAAGCTCTTGAGAAACAGCTTGCCGATGCGAAGCGGCAGATCGCGCTTGGCGGCGGCGCGGGTTCGGGCGCCAGCGCCAATGGTGAAGCCATTCGCAGCATCGGCAACGTGAAGCTGTTGGCGCGGACGGTTCAGGGCCTCAATCCCAAGGATTTGCGCGGTCTCATTGATGACGGGAAGAAGCAGGTCGGGTCCGGCATCGTCGCCGTCGTCGGAGTTACCGAGGACGGCAAGGCGGGCCTCGCCGTCGGTGTCACTGACGATCTCGTCAAGACGTGGAGCGCGGTCGATCTCGTCAAAGCGGGTGCCGAAGCGCTCGGCGGCAAGGGCGGAGGCGGACGTCCGGACATGGCGCAGGCCGGTGGTCCGGATGGCGCGAAGGCGGGCGACGCGTTGAAGGCAATCGAGGCGCGGTTGGCGGGACAGGCTTCGGCCGCGTAACGCCTCACTGTAGGAAGCCATG
>JAEWCT010000098.1 GCA_023390485.1 Pseudomonadota bacterium | reverse complement strand
GCGTCGAAGCTTATGCCGACATCAAGGCCGAACTCGAATCTCTCGCGGGTTCGATCAACGGCCGGTTCGGCGAACTCGACTGGGTGCCGATCAACTACATTCACAGAACCATTCCGCGTGCAGAGCTTCGCGACGTTTATCGGTCATCCCGGATCGGATGGGTTACGCCGCTGATGGACGGCATGAACCTCGTCGCGAAAGAGTACATCGCCTGTCAGGATCCGGCCGACCCGGGGGTTCTTATTCTGTCCAAGTTCGCGGGCGCCGCGGAGCAGCTCGCCGATGCGGTTCTCGTCAATCCTTACGACCTCACCGACCTCGTGCACGGCTTGCAGATTGCGCTTGAAATGCCGCTCGATGAACGACGCGCGCGTCACGCGCGTCTTTTCGATATCGTGCGGCAAAGCGACTCAAACGACTGGAGCCGCAGCTATTTTTCGGCCCTGATGAAGGCCGGACAGCGGCGCCTCGGGCGAGCGCTAAAGTCGTCTTCGGAAATGGGGAAAGCTCTGGAGCGATTGCAGAGCACTGCCAAGAAGAACAATCCGCCTAGCCGCTTCGCGGCCAATGTGGTGACATAATGGGTGTCATCATAGAAAGAATAACCATTCCCAGCGGGGATGATGCCATGTCCAATCCGAATATCCTCTGCGTGGACATCGGAGGCACGCTGGTCAAGGCCGCGACCGTCAACGCCTCGGGCGTGTTGATTTCGGATTTCATCACGACGCAAACGCCGAAGCCGAGCACGCCGGATGCGCTGGTCGACCTCATCAGCGATGTCGTTAAGACACTACCGACATTCGGGCGCGTTTCCGTGGGCTTTCCGGGCGTCGTCGGACGCGATCACATCAAGACGGCGCCCAATCTCGGAACCCATCACTGGAACGAATTCGATCTCGAAGCCGCCTTGCAGCGCACGTTCGGCGTTCCCGTCCGCGTGCTGAACGATGCTATCGTCTACGGTTTGGGCGTCGCAAAGGGACCCGGCCGCGAATGCGTTTTGACGTTCGGCACGGGCATGGGTTGCGCCCTTTTCTGCAACGGCTCCGCCTTCTTCGGGCTCGAACTCGGCCAGCACTACGCGAACGACGACCTCAACTACGACCAGTACATCGGTCACGCCGCCTACCTGGCACTCGGCGACGACGCGTGGAACGAACGTGCGAAGCACGTGCTCGCCAAAGTTCAGGGTTTGACAAACGTCGATCATCTCTTCATTGGCGGCGGGAATTCGCGGCGGATCAACTTCGCTCTTCCACCGTGGGCGAGCGTCGTTCCGCCGGCAAGCGGCATTGCGGGCGGCGCGCGTCTTTGGCGTTCCGAGATGGATCAGTGGTTCAGGCAGGCGAGCGATCTTGTCGGGGCACCCACGGAGTCGAGATGAACGTCCTCACCATTGGCGGCGCAATGGTTGATACGATCGTCACGATTGCGAGCGACAAGATCGAACAGGTCAAGATGCGCAACGCCGAGAGCTCGTTCCTTCTTCTCGAGGAAGGACACAAGACGGAAGCGGAGGAAATTGCATCGAGTTGCGGGGGCGGCGCGGTCAACGCAGCCGTCACAGCCGCCCGCCTCGGTCATCAAACGTCGATCATCGCCAAGATCGGCCGCGACGCGAAGGGGGAAATCATACTCAACCTCTTGCGCGCCGAAGGCATCGACGTGTCGTGGATTGCCGTTGACATGAGCGAGCCGACGGGATCATCGGTTATCATCTCGTCGCACGAACGAAATGCGGCCGTTTTCACGTATCGCGGGGCGAATACGAAAGTCGAAGCTGACGATCTGCCGCCCGAGGCTTTTGCGGCGCGCGATCTCGTTTACGTTGCCAATCTCAGCAATGAATCGGCCAAATATTATCCGCTCGTCGTGGAACGGGCGAAAGCGGCGGGCGCGCTGCTTGCGGTGAACCCCGGCATCAGGCAACTGACGGCCCGCTTCGACGACTTTTGGCACAATCTCAAACACATCGATATTCTCTGCGTAAACCGAGCAGAAGCGCAGACGCTCATGCCGCATCTCCTGCAGTCTTTCGGAGAAGGCGGCGCGCCCTTGGTTCCCAAGGACGACGCTCCTGTTCCGCCTCTCGCGAAGCGCGGGCTGCGCAGCGGCGGCTACGAGATGTCGCTCGCAAAGTTTCTCGGCGCGCTGATTGAACTCGGCGTCGGCGTCATCGTGTTAACGGATGGTGCTAATGGCGCGTTCATCGCGCGCGGACGGGAACTTCATTATCGCACGGCGCAGCATGTCGTCGCAGCGGCAACGACGGGCGCCGGTGACGCGTTCTCAGCAACGTTCGCATGCTATCTAACGGATACGAAAGATCCGGCACGCGCACTGAGCGCGGCGGCGGTCAACGCCGCCAGCGTGGTAAAGTTCATCGATACCCAGACCGGCCTTCTCGACAGGCCGTCGTTGGAGCGAGAAATCGAACGGGCGAGCGCGGCACACCTATTCAGCTTCTCCATCTGAGCGGGGTCAGTGGTTTTGACACAGCAATTAAAGAAAAGCACCGCTAGGGACGACATCGCATCGACGACGCATAAACGTGCCGTCGTCGCGCGCGAGATCGTAGAGCGGCTCATTGATCGCGACGAGCCGGTTGCGCTTTTCCTCGATATCGACGGCACGCTTCTCGACGTCGCGCTGACGCCATCGACGGTGCACGTGCCGCCGAACCTTGCAGAACTGCTGGATATGCTCGCGGGACGCTTGCACGGCGCGCTGGCCATCGTCACCGGACGGTCCTTGGAGGAAGCCGATCGGCTGCTCCATCCGGCAAAGTTCATCGCCGGTGGCGTGCATGGCGGGGAAATGCGATTTTCCGACAACGGAAAAATCGAAACTCTCACTCCGAAATTCAGTTCGGTGCTCACGGCCGACATCAAGAAGATCGCCGAGGATCTGCCGGGCATCGTCTACGAGGACAAGGGCAGCGGCATTGCGCTTCATTACCGACTGGCGCCGGAGCTTCAGTCATCATTGATGATGATGATCGAAGCGCTCGTGCCGAAATATCCCAATCAATTCTCGATCTGCGAAGGCCGAAAAGTCGTCGAGGTCTTGCCGGTCGGCTTCTCGAAGGGGCGCGCGCTCAGGACGCTCGCCGCCTTGCCGAAGTTTACAGGCCGCATTCCCATCATGATCGGCGACGACATCTCCGACGTCGACGCGTTCCGGGCAGCCGAGGCGCTTGGCGGTTACGGCTTGAAAGTCGCCGGCGAGAATTTTTCGGAGGACGAGTCGGCCTTTCAGGGACCAGCCGAAGTACTCGACTGGCTGCGAAAAGTTTCCGAGACCGGCGCGCTGTAAGCGCGAAGCCTCAGGCGGCCTCGGCTTGTGCTGAGGTTTCTCCCCGCGGGCGGCTCGGTTCGTTCAACACCATCAGAAGCGGGGTCAGGCCCTCGGAATCGACGAGCTTGAAGATCTCGATGTCGCTCCGCGCCTTTTCGCTCCAGCCAGCAATCTGCAACGCGCGCTCGGCTTTCGAGAAAAGCCCGTGATTGCGGACCGCTCGCTTATCGACATACTGCTTTAATTCTTCGCCCGTCAGCCCTTGCTCTTCCGCCCATTTCTTGCGGATAGCCGTCAGGTCGGTGTCGCTTCCCTGCGATTCCTCTTTCTTCAATTTCTGCAATTCGTTTTCCTGAAAGAGCCACCACTTCCCGCCCTTCGGCCAGCGAACAAGATCAAGGTCGCTCAGCACGCCAGCCAATTGATTGACGGCCATGCCCTTCGCGGCTTCGTCCTCATTGTTGGGATCGCAACTGTAGAGGTTCGGGATAACGAGGTAGGAGGCCCTGTTGTGATGGATGAAGTGGCGGCGAACCCATTCGAGATCGGCGCCGGGCACTCGATTGATTGCCGTATTGATCGCGTCGCGGATTTGACGGGTGAGCGTACCGGACGGACGAACAGACGGTGGCTCGCGTGGCGGATTGACGATCGCCAGCGCGAGAAGGCCCATGTCGATGCCGATCGTCGCCAGAAGTGCGATGACATCCCGTCCCGTTATCGGCTCGCCTTCCTCGGTATGCCCGGCGGTGACAACCTTGCCGCCCGAAACCAGATAGCGGAACGCGCTCGCCGTGTAGGCGCCGATATTGCTCCAAAGATTTTTGACGGCGTTCGCGACGCCAGCCGGGCCTTCGTTGAAAACGGCTGCGCGCAGTTTCAACTCGGCGGGTTGATCGGCCTGCGCAGCGGCATCGCGCAATCGCTCGCCAAGCGTCGGATCGTAGCACGACGATCCGGATTTACCCGGCGGCTGCGAGACTGAATCGGCGAGCGCGCGCATTTCGGAAGCGGTCGATTGGCCGAGCTGGTTGCTGCGCGCCGCGATGTTCCGCGCAAGGCCGCGAATTTCAGATGCCTTGTTCTCGAAGTTGCGCTGGCGTTCCTCGATCGTCGCGCCACCGAGCACATCTGCCGCCTGACGGAGCGACTGGACATCGGCCTGCACCGGCTCCAGCCATGACCTGGTCATGCCATCGCGCAGCGCGCTGACGGCATCACGCACGCTTCGGCGCGCATTGTAGAGCGGGCCCTTACCGGCACCGGAGGCGACGCCGCAGCTGCCGCCGCTCGTTTCTTCGCGCGACATCTGGCTGTCGGACCACGCGACGACGCTGTCGAGCTGACCGCGCACCGCGTCGAGCCGTGCCGCAACCGCGGCGCTGGCGTCGCGGGCATCCTCCTGCAGTCCGGCAAGTCCTGTCTTCGTTGCTTCCTCGCCCGAGATCAGGCTCCACCAGAAGCCGTAGCCGAAGCCAATCGACCAGATGGCGAGAAATGCGTAGAGCACGCCGGTAATGAGCCGCTGACCCAATGGTCGCTTGGCGCCGAACGTCTCGCGGAGCGTCAGCCACAGCAAAAACGTCAGCGCGATGACGACCGCAGCAACGAGTACGTCGTTGGAGATCGATAGTCCTCCCGCCGGTGCGGCGGGCGTCGAGGATACGCCGACGATGAAGTCGCGCATGCCGTGCCACGTCGCGTAGCCGGAAATGATCAGCAGCATGAACGAGGCGACGCCGATCAGCGTGTTGCGGCCAAGGATGTAGTCGATCGTTTTACTGATCAGGCTTGGCTGGGTCGAATTCGGCTGGGCTGCATCCGGCATACTCAATCCCCACGCTAACTCTCACGTCTTGAGATAGCCGAATTGGCGAGGATGATCCGTGACCCGAGAGCAACACTCGGCGCATTCACGGGGGAAGGCCTGTCGTGGCGGGGCGCGCTGGCGTCACGTCCCTGTCACAACTCGCGGGCGGACGGCCGAAGTTCCGCATAGGTCGCGTGCGCGCGAGATCAGACCGCTTCTGCCATCGAGGATTTGTTTTCGAGATATTTGGCAAATTGCAGCTTGAACAGACGATTGTAAGCGCCGCCGCTCGCGATCAACTGATCGTGCGATCCGCTTTCGATGACGCGCCCCGCCTCGATCACATGGATGAGGTCGGCATGCAGAATGGTCGACAGGCGATGGGCGATGACAAGCGTCGTCTTACCCTTGGTCAGGTTGCGCAACTCGCGCTGAATGGCATCCTCGGTTTCGCTATCCAGCGCTGACGTCGGTTCGTCGAGAAGGATAATCGGAGCGCTCTTGAGGTAGGCGCGCGCGAGAGCGATGCGCTGCCGCTGACCGCCGGATACCTGGGTGCCGAGCTCGCCGACCTGGCTGTCGTATCCACGCGGCAAGGATGTTATGAATTCGTGAGCGCTTGCCGCTTTCGCTGCCTCGATGCACTTTTCATCGGATGCGTTGTCGAGGCCGGCCCTGATGTTGTCGATGATCGAGCCTTCGAAGAGAAACGAATCCTGGCCGACGACCGAAATGTTGTGGCGGAGCGATACAAGCGAGATATCGGAAATCGTCTGACCGTCGATCGTGATGACACCAGAGTCCGGTTCGCGAAGCCTTTGCAGCAGAGCGAATACGGTTGATTTTCCTCCTCCGGAATGGCCGACGAGCGCCGTCACCTTGCCGGCCGGAACAGAGAAGCTCATGCCGTTGATCACGGGCTTGTTCGGAAGATACCGGAACGAAACGTCGCTCAGCAGGATCTCGCCGCTCGTGACCTGAAGCTCGGGCTTGCCGGGCGGCTCGCTCTCGCGCGCGGGGGTGTCCATCAATTCATACATCATGCGAACGCCGACCGACGCGGTCGCCAACTGAAGCTGAACGCGCGAAATCCTGCGCGCAGGATCGGCACACATCAGCAGCGCGGTGATAAATGCAAAGAACTGGCCAGGACTTTCGCCGTGATAGAGGTTGCGCCAACCCGCATAAAAAACGACAGCGGCGACGGCACAGCCGCCGATCGTTTCCATCAGCGGATTCACGCCGGCGCCGATCGCAAGCATCTTGTTCGATATCCGCTGAACGGCTTCGATCGCGTCGAACATACGCTGGCGCATCTTATTTTCGAGCTGGAACGATTTTACGACCTGCGCGCCCTGGCTCACTTCACGCGTGATCTGAATAATTCCAGCCAAAGAATGAACTTCGCTTCGCGTCGCCTTCTTGATGCGCTCGACCATTTTGCGCGACGACAAAGCGGCAACGGGGCCGCCGACGAGAGCAATCGCCGACAGGATCGGATCCAGCACGATCATCGTTCCAACGAGGCCGATGATCGTGAAGAGATCCCGCCCGAGGTTCAGCGACACCATATTC
>JAEWCT010000031.1 GCA_023390485.1 Pseudomonadota bacterium | reverse complement strand
GCCCTCAGGCAGGCCCGTCGCCGCGAGGTCCGAGTTCGCGAAGTAGCTGTCGACGCGCTGATAAAGATTGAAGAACAGCTTCTTGTTGGCTTCTTCAAAATTGAAGAGCAGGTTGAACGCCTGGCGCACGCGGGAATCCTGGAATTCCTTGCGCCGCAGGTTGAATACGAAGGCCTGCATCGGGGCGACGCGCTTTACCGGGATCGCCTCCTTCTTCACGAGACCCTTTTTCAGCGCTTCGAAATTGTACTGTGTCGCCCAGGCAGCCGCCTGGTTCTCGAACCAGACGTCGATGCTGCCGGTCTTGAAGTCTTCGAACGCGGGTGTGCGATCGCGATAATACGTGAATTCGAGATTGTCGAAATTCTGCTGACCGCGCATGACGGGCAGATCTTTCGCCCAATAGTCAGGCACGCGCTCGAAGGTGATCTTGCGGCTGACATCGACCGACTTGATTTTGTACGGGCCGTTGCCAAGCGGTGGCTCTACAGTGGTCTTGCCGATGTCGCGCTGATTGCCGTTGGCGTCCTTGCTTTCCCAATAGTGCTTCGGCACGATGTTCAACTCGCCGACGATCATCGGCAACTCGCGATTGCCTTTGGTGTCAAACGTGAACTTCACCTCATGGTCGCCGGTCTTCTCCGCCTTTGCGACGTTCTTGTAATAGAACGCGTAAAACGGATTGGCCTTCTTCAACGCATCGAACGAGAAGATCACGTCTTCTGGCGTTATCGGCTGGCCGTCCTGGAACTTCGCTTCGGGGCGCAGCTTGAACGTCACGGACGAAAAATCATCCGGATAGGTCGCGCACTTGGCGATGAGCGCATATTGCGTCGACGGCTCGTCGAGGCTCGGTGTGAAGAGGCTGTCGTAGATCAGACCCAGTCCGGCGGCTTTTACGCCCTTGTCGGAGAATGGGTTCAGCGTGTCGAATGTGCCGTTTGCCCATTGGCGCACCGTTCCGCCTTTCGGCGCATCGGGATTGACCCAATCGAAATTCTTGAAGTCCGGTCCGTATTTCGGGGCGCCGACAAGCGACATCGCGTTATGGCATTGGGCGTCGTCTGCCTTTGCCGGGTTCGGGATCGGAGAGAAACTCAGGAACGCCAGCGCGGCAGCAATCAACGGCGTCAGGCGCATCTGCATATTCGGTTTCGTCCTTCCAAATCGCAACGACGGTCGCAGCTTAACATGGGGTCTGTGACCGGGGATAAAGCCGGCCGGCCGGACGTGAAACGACCCTGCCAAGTGTCCCGGCAGGGTCGCAAAGTTTTCTACCCTTAGCGAGTTACAACGCCGTCATTTTGGCAATGGAACGGGGGTATCTGCAAGGGTTGCCAAATAGGCGATTACATCCGCTTCATCAGAAGCAGATGGAAGCCCGTTGAAGACCATTTTGGTGCCGGGAACGAAGGTCTTAGGGCCGTGCAGGAAATGCGCAAGTTCGGCGAAGGACCAGTCGCCGCCCTTTTTCTTCATCGCGTCGGAATAATTGAACCCGGGATAGCTCGCTTTGGGACGATTGACGACGTCCCAGAGGTTCGGACCGACGGTCGGCGCTTTACCTTTTTCCGATACGTGGCAGGCTTGGCACTTCTTGAAGATCGCCTTGCCGTTTTCTGCGTTCGCCTTCGCCAGAAGTGCGACAACTTCCTCCCCACCCCCTGCGGCGGCGGGCGCGTTTGCCGCAGCGCCTTCAGCGGATTTGGTGCCCTCGGCGGGGGCCGCGGCCGGCAGCACGAAGCCCGGCTTTTCAGGCGCGTGACCGACATTCATTTCGATGATTGTCTTCGTTCCGAAAATCAAAAGCAGGGCCGACAGCACGGCGCCCGCTATCTTTGTGAATTCAAAACTATCCATTCCTTCCATTCCTTGGCTCCCTCTTGGTCTTCCCCAGGACGCGCAATTCAAGGTGACGAGATCGATTTGCCGTATATAAGCTGGCCCGCCTCGCAAGCGCGTCGATGCTTTTTTCCGATGTCGATAGCGATATCGGGGCAATTTGTCACCGAACAAAAGAACCCATACGTAGTGCCCGAAGAAACTCTCATCCTCATACCGGCCCGGATGCAGGCGACGCGGCTTCCCGGAAAGCCGCTCGCGGACATCCACGGCAAACCGATGATCGTCCATGTCTGGCAACGTGCGACGGAGGCCAACGCCGGGCGCGTCGTCGTTGCGACCGACAGTGCTGAGATTTTGCAAGCTGTGAAGGCGGCGGGCGGCGAAGCGGTGATGACACGCGCAGATCATGCGTCGGGTTCCGATCGCATTCATGAGGCGTTGACGGCGATCGATCCGGGCCGGAAGGCCGGCATTATCGTCAATCTGCAAGGCGATCTGCCGACGCTCGACCCCTCGCTTGTCACGGAATGCATTGCCCCGCTCGCGGCGGGCGACACGGATATCGCGACGCTCGCAGCCGTCATTTCGGACGAAGAGGAGCGGAGCAATCCGAATGTCGTGAAGGTCGTCGGCACGCCGATCGGCGAGAACCGGCTCCGGGCCCTTTATTTCACGCGGGCGACCGCGCCTCATGGCGAAGGGCCGCTCTTTCATCACATCGGCATCTACGCTTACCGTCGCGACAGTCTCGAGCGCTTCGTGTCACTGCCGCCGGGGACACTCGAGAGTCGGGAAAAACTTGAGCAGTTACGGGCACTTGAGGCGCAAATGCGCATCGACGTCGCGATCGTTGACACATTTCCCCTCGGTGTCGATACTCCCGCCGACCTTGAGCGCGCCCGCCGCCTCATCGGGCCATAGTATTCCTTCTCCCGGACAATCGAACGGCAATGACAAAACAATCAGGTTCCGGCACCGGAGCCGCAAAAATCTCGTACCAGGGTGAGCCGGGGGCGAATTCGCATCTCGCGGCACGCGAGGTCTATCCGGGTTTCGAGAGCGTCGCCTATCCGACGTTCGAGGATGCGCTGGCGGCGGTCAGCGGCGGGGAAGCGCGGTATGCGATGATCCCGGTGGAGAACTCAGTTGCCGGCCGTGTCGCCGACATCCACCATCTCTTGCCCCTGTCTCTTATCACATCTGACGCTGCCG
>JAEWCT010000424.1 GCA_023390485.1 Pseudomonadota bacterium | reverse complement strand
ACGTTGCGCCACGCAACTTGCGCGTCACGCGCCGCCTGGATGGTCGCATCGATGGCGGCCTCGGGCATGATGGGACGCCGGACGAGCTCGCGCCCGTCGACGGGGGAGATAAGGACGATATCGGTATCGGCCATAAGGCCGTCTCCTTCAGCAATGTTCCCCTCCCCCTTGCGGGGAGGGGTTAGGGGTGGGGGTAAGATCAAGAACGAGCTGTCTCGGCTTTTCGCTATTGCTGTCGCTTCTCTCACGCGCGCTTTCCGACGGCCCCTCCTTTTCCACCCAAGGAATGACGGCGCGATCATCCGGCCACAGCAGTGACACCGTTTCCGCCGTATCGCCCACGTAATCCCGCGACAGCCGGTAGAGCGTCGGATCGATGAAGCGGGTGACGAGATCAGTGAGCATCCGCCGGAGCGGCAGCCGGATTGGCACGCCGTCAGTCAAAGCCGCAAGCGCCCAGCCGCGATCGGGATCCGGTGCCGTGCGGAAGTAATGGCCGAGCAGGGCGATCTTGCGATTCCGGCTCTGCGTGTAGACGAGACAATCGAGAAGACTGGCGAACGCGCGCATCGCTATTCGGCCTCCTCGCCGTATCCGACGAGCGCGAGCGCACGAGCCTTGCGGCCGAGCGAGCCGAGATAATGCACGAGCGCATCCTCGCGGCCGTGCGTCACCCAGATTTCTTCGGCTGCCGTTTCGATGACGGTTTGAATGAGCTCCGGCCAATCGACGTGATCCGAAACGACGAGCGGCAGCTCGACGCCGAGCTGACGGGCGCGGCCGCGCACGCGCATCCACCCGCTCGCAAAAGCATTGACCGGATCGCCGAAGCGGCGCGACCAGCGGTCGCCGAGCGCCGAAGGCGGACACATGACGATACCGCCGCGCATGGACTTCGGATCCGCGTCCGCAACCGGCTGAAGCTGGCCGAGATCGATGCCGAGCTTCTGATAGAGTTCCGTCAGTGCAACGACCGCGCCGTGCAGATAGATCGGCTTGTCGTAGCCCGCATCGCGAACGACGCGGATCATCCGCTGGCACTTGCCGAGATTGTAGGCGCCGATGAGATGCGTACGGTCCGGCTCAGCCTTGAGGGAGGACAGCAGCTTCGCGGCTTCGTGCTCCGCCTTCTCGTGACGAAAAACCGGCAGCGCAAAAGTCGCTTCCGTCACGAGCACGTCGCAGGTCACGAGTTCGAACGGTGCGCATGTCGGGTCGCTTGCACGCTTGTAGTCGCCGGAAATGACGGCGCGCCGTCCAGCCCATTCGATAACGACCTGCGCCGAGCCGAGGATATGTCCGGCCGGCGCCAGGCGTACCGAGACGCCGTTGATGCTGATGGTTTCGCCAAGGGCCAAGGGCTGGAACGCGCCGGCGCAATCCTCGCCGTAGCGCACTTTCATGATCTCGATGGTTTCAGCCGTCGCCAGCACCGCGCGATGGCCAGAGCGCGCATGGTCGCTGTGCCCATGCGTTATCACGGCGCGATCGACGGCACGGCCGGGGTCGATATAGAAATCGCCGGGCTCGCAATAGATGCCGGATCCGACCGGGTAAAGCCACGTATCGACGGCCGGGGCTGACGCAATTGGTGTCGGGGTCATGAACCATTAAACGCGCTGAACTGCTAAGCAGCCAAGCGCGAAACATCGTTCACGCGATAATGTCGGGAAGCAGCTTGTCCTCGATCTGCGTGATCCGGTCCTTCAGGACAAGCTTCTTCTTTTTCAGCCGCTTGATGAGAAGTTGGTCGGCCGAGGGGTTGCCTTCAAGAGCGGCGATTTCGCAGTCGAGCTGACGGTGCTCGCCCCGCAAAGTCACTAGCTCTTCTCTGAGCTCGCGTTCGTCGCGCCGCTCCATTTCGATTCCCTGCCCGCTGCCCGGTCGATCGCAGCCTTTTGGGTGATTGCCCACGAGATGGCAACAGGGCAAAAGCGCGATCCGGGACGATCTTTCTAATCCTATGAATTTATTTCACGAATCACTAAATGCAAAATCCGGCTTCGTAACAAAAATCAAACATCGCGGCTTTGCCGCAGGACACGTTGGACAACCAGGAAAACGTGTGGCACGATTCCCACGTCTGCAGCTCTATAGGAGGCAACTGATGACGATTACGGCTCATCTGGCTGAACTCGCGGAGAAGCATCGGGCTCTCGAACAAAAAATCAATCAAGCTGCTGCGAGTCCCGGATCTGACGACATCGAAATACGTAGATTGAAGCAAGAAAAACTGAAGCTCAAGGACGAGATGGAGCGGTTGAGACGGGAAACGCGCCACTAGGCTCGCGCGCAAAAATTTCCCTTCCAAGCCCTGGCATCGGAGCGCACATTATCAGCTCCGGGCGGGGCTTTTATATTTTTAGCCGATTTTCAAACCTCCGACATCACACCTCCTGTCATCCCGGCCGAAGCGCAGCGCAGAGCCGGGACCCAGAACGCCGCGAAAAGATGCGGGTCTCGCGTGTGGCTCCCGGGATGACAATATCGCGTGCATACCGCGGCACAGCCCACCAATTCCGTCATCCGGGCCGAAGGCCGGGATCCACATACCTGCGTCATCCTCGAACGTACGAGCATCGCGAGGCCGTTCGGGGATCCAGCGTGAGAAGTGCCGAAGGCACGATATTGCGTCTTCGACGAGTTTAACGCTGGATCCCCGGCCATCGACGCGGCTCCGCCGCGCTCGGCCGAGGATGACGAAGTTGCGGGCACGACATCTACCACACCGTCATCCCCGCGCAGGCGGGGATCCGTCCGAGCCGGAAGTTCATCACAATCTAATGTTTGGACGGATTCCCGCCCCCGTCGGCATGACGTTGCGGAGGAGTCGCTTGACCTTCCCTTCGATCGCCTGTATTTAACCGAATAGTTATTTAATGATATGGCTAAATACATGCCCACCGCCGACCGGCTGAGTGAAACGTTCGCAGCCCTTGCCGACCCGACGCGGCGCGCGATCCTGGCGCGGCTGGCGCTGGGCGAAACGTCCGTCACCGATCTCGCCGAACCGTTCGACATGAGCCTTCCCGCCGTTTCCAAGCACCTGAAGGTTCTGGAGCGCGCGGGTCTGATCGCGCGGGGACGCGAGGCGCAATGGCGCCCCTGCCGCCTCGAGCCGGGGCCGCTGAAGGAAGTCGACGACTGGGTCGAGCACTATCGCAAGTTCTGGGAGCAGAGCTTCGATCGGCTCGACGAGTACCTACGTGTGTTGCAGGCGAAGGAGAAAAAGGGTGGCCGCAAAAAATCGAAATGATGGGAGCGAAGCCGAAAGGGAAATTGTCGCCACGCGCGTCTTCGATGCGCCGCGCGAACTCGTGTTCGAAGCTTTCACGGACCCCGTTCACATCAGCAACTGGTGGGGGCCGAACGGCTTCACCACGACGACATATTAAAAGGACGTTCGCCCTGGCGGCCAATGGCTGTTCACGATGCACGGGCCTGACGGCACGGATTACCCCAACCGCGTCCGATACACTGAAGTGAAGGCTCCCGAACTTCTCGCCTATGATCACGACGCCGGCGAAGAGAGGCCCGACTTTCAGCCGTTCAAGGTCTGGATCACGTTCGAAAACGAAGGACGCAAGACGCGTGTCACGCTGCGCCTCCTCGCGGCAACACGCGAACGGCGCGACGAGATGGCGAAGTTCGGTGCCGTCGAGGGCGCCCACCAGACGCTCGCCCGCCTTGACTCATATCTGAACCAAACAAAAAGGACGTCACCGTGAGTAAAGTTGCCGGAAATCCGAAGACCGAGCCGTTCGTCATCTCGCGCGTGTTCGATGCGCCGCGCGAGCTTGTCTTCAAGGCCTTTACCGACCCGGAGCACATGAAGCACTGGTGGGGACCGAAGGGCTTCAAGGTCCTCGCCTCCGAAATGGATCTCCGTCCTGGCGGCATGTACCACTATGGACTGCAGGCGCCCGACGGCGCGACGATGTGGGGACGCTTCATCTATCAGGAGATCGCTGCGCCGGAGCTGATCGTTTTGGTCAGCTCATTCTCGGACGCGAAGGGCGGGATCACCCGCCACCCGATGAGCCCAGGCTGGCCACTGGAGATGTTGTCCCGGTTTTCGTTCGAAGAAGTCGGCGACGGAAAAACCAAGATCACCATCTCGTGGGCGCCGATCAACGAGAGCGATGACGAGCTTGCGACTTTCGAGAAGGGCCGCCCGAGCATGACGCAGGGCTGGTCCGGCACGTTCGAGCAGCTGGAAGCTTACCTGGCGACCGTACAGAAATAACGTCATCCCCGCGTAGGCGGGGATCTGTCCGAGTTAAATATTCATCGCCAAACCTGGACGCAGTCCCTCACCTGCCTGTCGAGCCGAGGCGAGCCTTCGGCTCGACGGGCATCCTCTCCAGTGCCGGGAGAGGAAAGTGGGATGCTCTTTCGTCTTGACCGCTTGGTCTTAGTGCGATTGGAGCGGCAACCGGTATTTCCTTCTCCCATCGGGAGAAGGTGGCCGAAGGCCGGATGAGGGGACTTTGGGAAACGCGAAATTCGTTCCCGTTCCGATGCAAGTCCCTCACCTGCCCATCTCGCCGACGGCGAGCCTTCGGCTCGACAGGCATCCTCTCCCGTGCCGGGAGAGGAAAGTGCGCCTGATCTTGCGTTGCGTGCGGTACGGACGTTTCCTTCCCCCTTGGGGAGAAGGTGGCCGAAGGCCGGATGAGGGG
>JAEWCT010000399.1 GCA_023390485.1 Pseudomonadota bacterium | reverse complement strand
TGTTTGCTGCCCAGACCGATTTTACAGAGCCCGGCGAACTTCAGTTGTTTATCGACGATAGCCAAGTGGCGCTTCTCGAAGCACTGATGTGGCAGAGCGGCACGCTCGATTCATCGCAAATGGCCGGCGCCTTCCAACTTCTAAAATCCAATGACCTGATCTGGTCGCACATGATCCATGACTACCTCATGGGTCAGCGCACGCCGATGATTGATTTGATGGCCTGGAACGCGGATGCCACACGAATGCCCTTCCAGATGCACTCGGACTATCTGCGCAAACTGTTCTTGCGCAACGATCTTGCCAGCGGCCGCTACGTTGTCGAAGGCAAGCCCATTGCGATCCAGAACATCCGCGCCCCGATTTTTGCGGTCGCAACCGAACGCGATCATATCGCGCCCTGGCATTCGGTCTACAAGATCCACTATCTGGCCGATACCGACGTGACTTTCGTATTGACGAATGGCGGCCACAACGCGGGGATCGTCAATGAACCAGGGCATTCAAATCGCCATTTCCGTCTACTGACGAAAGCGGCGAATAGCATTTGTTTAAGCGCCGATGAGTGGTCTTCGGCAGCTCCTGTCCAAGATGGCTCGTGGTGGCCGGTTTGGACGGCTTGGCTCGCAACCCATTCATCGTCCGAGAGAGTCGCGCCGCCCAGTATGGGGTCCGAGGCCAAGGGCTTTGCGCCATTGGGTGCGGCGCCTGGAACCTACGTGCTGCAACGATGACGTCCGTAATCCCACAGATCCGTCTGACCAATCGGACTTTCGAAGAACTCGAAATCGGCGAGAGCGCATCGCTCATTCGCCTGGTCAGCGAGGACGATATCAAGCTGTTCGCGGCCACGTCCGGCGACGTCAATCCCGCACATCTCGACCCGGCGTATGCAGCGACCGATATTTTCGGCCACGTCGTCATCCATGGCATGTGGACTGCGGCTCTGTTGTCCACGCTTCTCGGCACACAATTGCCAGGCCCGGGGACGATCTACCTCGGCCAGGACTTGCGCTTTCGCCGCCCGGTCGCGCCGGGCGACACCGTCACGGCAACAGTCACGGTGCGCGAGAAGAAGCCGGAAAAACGGATCGTTGTTCTCGATACGCTCTGCGTCAACCAGGACGGCAAGGAGGTATTGTCGGGCCAGGCAACCGTCATCGCGCCAGCTGAAAAGCTGAGCTTGCCGCGTATCCCCGTGCCCGAAGTTGCGCTGCGCCGGAACAGTCGTTTCGATCAGCTCCTTGAACAGGCGAAAGCGCTTCCGGCATTGCCGACGGCAGTTGTCCATCCTTGCAGCCCGGAGGCGATCGCTGCGGCGATCGAGGCCAGGGTTGAAGGTCTGATCGAGCCCGTTCTTGTTGGGCCGCCCCACAAAATTGCGGCCGCGGCCGAGAAGGCTGGCGTTTCGATCGACGGCCTTCGCGTCGAGGCGACCGAACATAGCCATGCCGCCGCAGCCAGGGCTGTTGAGCTTGCCGCAGCAGGGACCGTTCATGCCTTGATGAAAGGCAGCCTGCACACCGACGAATTACTTGGCGCAGTCATCGGCGCGCAATCAGGTCTACGGACGGATCGACGCATCAGCCATGCCTACGTGCTCGATGTGCCTGCGTATCCCAAGCCCCTGATCGTGACGGACGCGGCGATCAACATTATGCCGACGCTCGAGCAGAAGCGGGATATTTGTCAGAACGCCATCGATCTCATGCATGTGCTTGGGGTCGCCGTGCCACTGGTCGCAATTCTCGCCGCAGTTGAAACAGTAAACCCCTCGATGCCCGCGACGCTCGAAGCTGCTGCGCTGACTGTGATGGCGGCCCGTGGTCAGATCACCGGCGCGAGACTCGACGGGCCGCTGGCCTTCGACAATGCCATCAACCTCGACTCCGTGCGCATCAAGGAAATCGTGTCGCCCGTTGCGGGCAGGGCCGATATCCTCGTCGTCCCTAACCTGGAAGCCGGCAACATGCTCGCCAAGCAGCTCATTTATCTCGCCGGCGCCGACGCTGCTGGCCTGGTGCTTGGCGCGCGGGTACCGATCATTCTGACCAGCCGCGCCGATACGCTGCGCGTGCGGCTGGTGTCGGCCGCGTTGGCCAAGCTCGTCGCAGAACGCCGGACCGGCGCCTCGGCATGAGCGAGATTCTGATTACCTTCAATCCCGGCTCCTCGACCATCAAGCTGGGTCTTTACCGGATGGGCGAGGCCAGCCCCGTGCGGCTCGGCATGGGCGTAGTCGATCTCAGGCACATACCGTTGCGATTGCATGTCGTCGAAGGGCCGAGCGTCGCGGATATCCCTTTGCGGGCCAAGGTGACGGACGATCTGCACGAGCTCATCGATGAAACGCTCGGTTGGCTGTCGGATCATTTTGCATTGGAAGGGATCGCTGCGGTTGGTCATCGCGTGGTGCATGGCGGCGATGTTTTCTCCGGCGCGGTTCTGATTACGGATGCGACGCTTGCGACAATCGACCGGTTCGTCGATCTCGCGCCGCTGCATCAGCCCCAGAGCCTGCGGCTCATCCGGGCGATCCGTCATTTGCGCCCAGACTTGCCGCAGACGGCTTCGTTCGACACGGCATTCCATCGTTCGCAAGCTGATACCGTGCGCCGGTTCGCGCTACCGCGGGCGATGTTCGACGCTGGCATCAAGCGTTACGGCTTTCACGGCCTGTCCTATAAGTTCGTCGCCGCAAGGTTGCTTGAACTCGCACCCGATCTGGCGGCGGGACGTGTCGTCGCCGCTCATCTCGGCAGCGGCGCAAGTCTCTGCGCGTTGGAAAACGGCCAAAGCCGCGACACCAGTATGGGCTTCTCGACGCTCGACGGGATTCCGATGGCGACGCGCTGCGGCGCTCTCGATCCGGGCGTAGTCATTCACCTGCTGAAGCAGCAGGGTCTTTCGTTGGAGAGCGTCGAAGACATCCTCTATCACCGGTCGGGCCTTCTCGGTGTCTCCGGCATCAGCGCGGACAGCCGCGATCTCATCGCGAACAATCTGCCGGCTGCGCGCGAAGCAATCGATCTGTTCACCCATCGGATCGCGCGTGAGATTGCGGCGCTCGCAACGACGCTTGGAGGTCTCGATGCCGTGATTTTCACTGCCGGCATCGGCGAGCACCAGCCGAGGATCCGCACCGCGGTATGTGAGCGGCTGTCCTGGCTCAGTGTGTCACTGAATGAAGATGCTAATTCCAGAAACGCGACACGCATCGATGCGCAAGACAGCAAGATCGGCGTGTTCGTCGTTCCGACCAACGAGGAGCAGGTAATCGCCACCGAAGCGTGCGCGCTTTTGAGAATCAACAGGGGGGCCTGATGCGGCCGATCGTCGATCTTACCGGAAGGCGGGCGCTTGTCGTGGGCATCGCCAATAAGAACAGCATTGCGTATGGCTGCGCCGAGGCGTTGCGTTCCGCGGGCGCCGAGCTGGCCATAACCTACCTCAACGCCAAGGCCGAACCGCATGTGCGGCCCCTGGCTGAGGCACTCGAGGCGTCGATCATCGTGCCGTGCGATGTGCGCGTCCCTGGCGAACTCGAGGCGGCGTTCGAGACCATCCACGCCTCCTGGGGCCGCCTCGACGCGATCGTGCATTCGATCGCTTTCGCACCGCGCGAGGATCTGCACAACAGCCTCATCCAGTGCTCGGCGGAAGGCTTCGCCATGGCGATGGACGTTTCATGCCACTCCTTCATCCGGATGGCGAAATTGGCGCTTCCGCTGATGACCGATGGCGGCAGCCTGCAAACGGTTAGTTTCTTTGGCGCCAACCGGGTGGTCGAGCACTATAATCTCATGGGACCGGTCAAGGCGGCGCTCGAAGCAACGGTGCGAACTCTGGCAGCCGATCTCGCGCCACGGCGCATCCATGTTCACGCGCTGTCATCAGGTCCGGTGGCGACCCGCGCGGCCTCGGGCATCGACCGTTTTGATGACCTCCTCGAAAAGACGCGCGAACGCACGCCCGACCATCAGCTCGTCACGATCGAACAAATCGGACGCATCTCGGCCTTCCTGGCAAGCGATGCAGGAAGCGCGACGACGGGCTCGACGTCCTACGCCGATCACGGCTTTCACATCGTCGCGTGACGCCCGGTTTATGCCTCGCCTTCAGGCGGGGCTACGCAGCCGTTCGAGCCGCGCCAGCAGGTCCGTTGGAACGTCTTTGGTAACAATGGCAACGCCGGAATAAATGTTGCCGTTGTTGCCATCGAGCGTGAGCATTGCGCCTTCGGGATAGCTCACGCCCCCCACCACCAGGCATCTCGCGACCTCATCGACCGCCATGGCCTCGCAGCCGACGAGACATACTTTGCCAAGCTGGCGCGCGACGACGGCGGCGTGCGAGGTCCTTGCCCCGTGCTGCGTCAGGAGCCCATCGGCGAGATCGAGCGCTGCAATATCGCGGGTTTCGGCGTCTCGTCGCACGAGAATGACCTGAGCGCCTTTCTGTTTACGCTGACGCGCGGATTCTTCGTCGAACGTGATTTCTCCGCTCACAACGCCGGTGGCGGCCGACGCCGCGGTGGCGATCGGCGACAGCGCGGCTCCATTTTCCGCAGAAATCGTGTCGAGCGAAAGCTGCTCCGCGCCGAGTGCGCGCGTGCGCTCGCGGGCCGTGTCAACGTCGATCAGACCTTCGTCGAGCATGTCCAACGCGATCTGCGCCGCGGCGCGCGGCGTGCGTTTGCCGTTGCGGGTTTGAAGCAGGAACAGGACGCCGTCCTCGATTGTGAATTCGAAGTCCTGCATGTCGCCAAAATGCTTCTCGAGTGTCTGAGTTGCCTCGACCAGCTCGCCCCATAGCGCCGGTGCGACAGCGGCAAGTTCGTCGTGCCCTTGCGCGCTGCGCCGGCCGCTCACGACATCTTCACCTTGCGCGTTGAACAGAAAATCGACCCATGGGCTCGGCGCACCCGTGCTGGGATTGCGCGTGAAGCCGACACCGGCACCGGACAGGCCGCCAGCGTTGCCGAACACCATGCGTTGCACGGTGACGGCGGTGCCCATGTAGTGGCTCAGGCCGTGAAGGTTGCGATACGTGACGGCCTTGTCGCTGGACCAGGACCGGAATACCGCGCCGATCGCCTCGACCAATTGCTGTTCAGCATCCTGCGGAAACGGCCGCTTGGCCTCTCGCTCGAAGGTTTGCAGATGGCGCCTCGCCACCTCGCGCAGGGCGACAAAATCCAGACTGCGCTCGTCTTCGCCAGCTCGCACCGAATCGAGATCGGCTTCGAAATGCCGTGCGTCGATTCCCGCCACAACCTCACCAAAACCCGCTATGAGACGCCGATAAGCGTCCCAGGCCAGTCTTGGGCTTCCGGTCTGACGAACGAAGCCGGGCAATGTGGCTGCGGTCAGTCCGATATTGAGCAGAGTTTCCATCATTCCGGGCATCGATACGGGCGCGCCGGATCGGACAGACAGCGGGAGCGGACGTCTCGGTTCGCCGAGCTTGAGGGTCGCGGCTTCTTCCAGCTTGATCAGTGCGTCGCGCCAGCACGACGGCATCACAGCTTCGGGATGAGCGCAAAACCCGGTGCCCAGCACGAAGGCGGGCGGGACGTTGAGACCGAGCGCAGCCATTCGCGCGAGGTTGTAGGCCTTAAATCCGAGAATGGCGGATGTGATCGTGTCGTCGAGCGGTACGGCCCCGCCGATCGAATAGACGATTTTCGTATCCGCCGATTCCCGCCGTATCGCGGTCAGCGTGCTCATCGGTCTGCTCCGATGCGATCGAGCACCAGCTCCCGGATGCCAAAGCTCGCCACCATTAAGGCATCGGTCGCAAGCTCGATGGATTCCGCGAAATCGGTCGCCAACGTCAGCGTGACGGGATCGTCCACATGGCGCACCAGCGCACGCCGGACATCACGCAAAAGCTCGTCGCACTGACGTTCCGCGTCTACCGCGCGCCAAGTAACGGCCAAAAACGCCTCGTGATCCTCCGCGGTCCCGCCCTCGCGCAGGACACCAGCTATGGTCAGCGCCTTGACATGATCGCGAACCGCCTCATGCGTGCGACCCGTCAGCCGCGAAAGCGCCTCGCGCACTTTGCCATGCCAATCCTTGTGATGTCCTTCGGCGATCAGCGACAGCAGAAACGTCGCTTCCTCCAGGGCGTCGGCGATATTGTCGGCCTTTTCGATGAGCCGCGTGAAAGGCAACCAACGCGCATTGCGCTCCGCACGCTTGCGCGAACGCATTACAAGAAGATCGGCCTCGTGCTCCCAGCCCTTTGCCCGCGTGGCCAGTTTCGCCACAGCCTTGCTGTCGTGTTCAAGACCGTGCGTCAGCGCATCCTGAAGACCTTCTGCCAGCTCATGGCAGAAGGCCGCGTGTTCGTTGAGAAGCTCGAACACGTCGCGCTGATGTCCGAGATGGCGAAGGAGCAACAAACGAATGGAGTCGGCGATCCGCGGTATCGGCTGGTGCTCCTGCATAGCCTGCGACGCTGCTGCCATGGCTTCGAGCATGAATGCGCGTGCCGGCTCATCGCCGAGCACCGTGTCGAGACGGTCACCGATGCGAAAGAACTCGCCCCCCACCGCCTCCATCGCATCGAACAGCAGCCGCTCCGCACCGGCTTCCAGCCAGCCCATGTGTCCGATGTCCCGGCGCGCGCTTTCGTTCAGGACCAAAATTGCGTTGGATTTGCCGACGACAAGCCGCAAACGTTTGCGCGCCCGGTTCCAGTCGATCAGAAAGACAATACGCGATCCGAGCGCCTCAAGCGTTGCGGTCAGCGCCGTCTCGTTCGCACTGTCGAATGTAGCAGTCCCCACGAAGTAGCTTTCGCCTGCATTCAGGCCCTCCGTCGTGCGCGAGGCCACTGCGGACCATTGTGCGCCGATCTCGCCAAGGAGATTCTGGAAGAAGGAGAAGCGCTGCCGATGCAGGTCCGAATAGGTTAAGGACAGCCGCAATCCCTCGACCTGGATGACCAGCACATGTGCATCGTTGGTTCCGATGTCGTTCTGGATCAAGAGTCTCGCGCCGTCGCGCGTCGCTGCCGTGTCGAGTCCGGGATGGCTGAGCTTGAGCGGCCGGGTGCGGTTGAGGCCCCGCATGAACGCGACAATGCGAGGCCGGTCCTCAGCCGGTAATTGCCAGATGTGCGCGCCGTCGATCGTTTCGTCCGAGAGGTCTGCCGCCAGACGATTGATGGCTTTGTGCAGATCCATGACCAGGATATGGAAACTGTCGCCTTCGCCGCGCTTGCCGCTGGTCAATTGCTTCAACTGATCGGTATTGAGGCTGTCCGGGGCGAGTTGACCGAGCCAATCGCACCACTTCTCGATTCTGCTGAGCAACTCGCGATGGGCGCCGTCATCATCGGCTTCCAGCGGGCGCCCCATAAGCCGTAAGTCGGTTGCAAGTTTCTCAAATAGCTTGGGCAGGTCGTCCGCGTACAGCACGGACGACTTAATGTGGCTGGACGCAGGCAGCGTCAGAAGCCAGGGCGCATCAACCTTTGCGGCCGCATATTCGCGGTGCAGGTCGAGCGATGCGACGTCAGGCTGTGCGGCATGGCCGTACGCTGTTTGGAGGACCGTCAGATAGAACTTGAGGCGATCGTTGGCGGCAAGCGCAGATTTGAGATAGGCGGGTCGGAGAAGCAGCGCTTGCCCAAGCGACGCAACAACCTCGGTCTTCTCCATGCACGTCTATCCCTTGATTCTTAAATCCATAGCCGCGTGAGCTCCGCTAGCGCGTCGAAAAGATCTACAGGTTTTGCATGACTTTAGCATGATGATGCTCCGGGGCGCGCCGAACTCCTGGCTATGTCAGATTTCTGTAGTATTGCGGTTTTACCGTATCGCCAGAGGCAGTCTATTCGGCATGGGGATGTCGTATGAGTGATTGGCACATTGCCACACGGTCAGGTCTGAAATTGAACGTCCGGGTGGCAACGCAGGACGACGATGCCGTTTTGTCAGATTTCTTTCATCACATCAGTGCCGACGATTTGCGGTTCCGTTTCCTCGCAAGTGCCAAGGAGGCGGGAGCGGAACAAATCCGACGCATGACGCATATCGATCACAAAGCCAACGAGACTTATGTCGCGTTCAACGAAGAAGATGGCCGGGTCGTTGCCGTGGCGGCTCTCGCCAGCGACGCGGCGAAAGAAAAGGGCGAAGTCGCGATTTCGGTCCATGCCGACCATCGCAATCAAGGGATCGGCTGGGAGATGTTGGCCTTGGTAGCCGACCAAGCCGCTGCTCGGGGATTGAAATCGATCGAGTCGATCGAAAGCAGAGACAATTACGACGCGATCGAACTTGAGCGAAACATGGGCTTTTCCGTTGGGTCCTTTCCCGGCGATAGCACGCTTGTACTTGTTTCCAAGCAACTGTCTTGATCTAGATCAGAATAACGCGCCTGCGCCGGTCCAACAGGTGCTTCAGATTTCGATCGTACCGAAGTAAGACTTGGGCTCCTCACTTTGCGTGGCTGCTGATCCGTACTTGATCTGACATCTTACGGGGCCTGATGTATGCGACGCGCAAATCACCAATACGGGCGCCGGTAAGATTGAACACGCAGGAAAAGGCCGCGATTCGCCCGTTCTGGAGCGAGGCGCCAGAAATCGTAGCTGCTAAGCTCCGATGTGGCACGGAAGGGCTGACTTCCGAAGAGGCCGCTCGTCGCCTCAAGGCAGATGGTCCGAACGCCGACGCTCCTTCCAAAAGCGAGAGCTCTTGGCGGTCGATCATTCGACGCCTGCTCGAACCCTTGTCGTTGATTCTGCTCGGCGCCGGCATCGTGTCCATTGCAACCGGCGATACAATCGGCGGTTCGATCATTGTCGCCATTCTCGTTCTCTCAATCGGTCTGGACACGGTCCAAGAGGGGCATGCGATCAAGGCGGCCGACTTGCTTCGTCGATCGGTCGCGCTAAAGGCAGAGGTGAAGCGGGACGGTACTTTTCGGCAGATCAATGTCGCGGACGTTGTCTGCGGCGACATTATCCGTGTTCGGGCGGGCGATATCGTACCGGCCGATGCGCTCATTCTCGCGAGCGACGCCTGCACGTCGGGCGAAGCGGCGCTGACCGGCGAGCCCTACCCGGTTGAAAAGCGTCCCGGCGAGGTCAATGCGACGACAGCCGCCGAAGCGTCCAACGCTCTGTTTCGAGGCGCGGTGATCCAGACCGGCGAGGCGACGGCGCTCGTCGTTGCGACAGGGCGCGCCACGATTTTTGGGACAGCCGCCGAGGCGCTGACCCAGGCATCGACGCCGTCTCCTTTCCAGCGCGATCTCCATGACTTCGGTTTGATGATCGCGCGGCTGACGCTTGCGCTCGTCGTCCTTGTTCTGGCGTTCA
>JAEWCT010000345.1 GCA_023390485.1 Pseudomonadota bacterium | reverse complement strand
ATCGTCTACATGACGATTGGGAAGGTCGATTGGGTCCGCCTCACGTAACGACCACGACCGTGCATCGTGCGAAGGCTGAGCTACTAGCAGCAATCCTCCCGATCCAGTAACCTCCCGCCGGTAGGGGATACCATGCAACTAGTGATAATCACAGCGGCCGCTTTGCTTATCTGCGTTCCCGCAACCGCCCAAGACAAGCGTCCGCCCATCCACCGCGCGGATCAAATCTCCATGACGATCGACGTATTGGGAAACGCTCGAGCCGCCGTCACCAAGTATCCCCTCGATCGGCGACTCAAGCTCTACGAGGCCGTTTCGATCCGTCTGACGCAGTGCGGCCTGCTTTACGCATTGCTCAACAAGGAAGCCCCGAAGGAGAAGAAGGACGCCCAGACCAGCGCGTCGTTCGACGGCATCAGCCACGTCTACACACTCGCAGGCTCGATCACATATCCAGAGAGCGGCGAGCCGTACAAGAAAATGCTCGAGGGGACCATGGCTTCGATCATCAAGATGAAAGAAACGAACGACCGAAAGACCCCCGTCGTCATCTTGCAAAGTTGCAAGGAACTCGCCGGGACCGAGGAAGAGGCGACGCATGCCGTCGCCCACTTGGCCGAATGAATTTCCGCGCTTATCCGGCGTGAAAGTATCGCAAGCTGGACTTGCAGACGAAGTCGGAGCGCGCACGCATAAGGATCTTCCGGAGCCCTGAAGCACGACTCAGGTACCTCGGACCGCTGACGTCGATACAGCCTCCTCTCGACGTTCGAAGCGACAAAGTCTTGTGGCTTATCCGCGCGATCGAGGATGCCCGTCGCGAACGTCTGATCAACGAGGCCGGCGAAGTTCTCGGGTAACGCTTGGCAGACGCTCGATGCGACCGCAAGACGATCGCTATTGCGTGAGCGTCACTGGGCAGACGATGGTTTCGCCAACGAATACGGCGCACGAACGCTTATAAAGCTGTAAAGCAATCGACATCGATCTCTTCGAATTCCGACCCATCAGAGTTCAAAGAACACATGGCCGACGACAAAAATCTCTGCCCACATTGCATTCAGGAATGGCCGCTGCGGGAGTGGATCAGTACGATCGGTGTCGAGAACGATTGCGGGGCGCATGTGACACATATCGACTCCGAACGCCTCGCTGTGTCGGGGCCTATCGGGATGCAACGCCGAGGCCGCGCTCGTTCGTCGTGCCCCCGTCGGACTTCCGGGCGTCGATACCGCCCCCCCGACGTCTCGGCGCGGTACGCATTCTGCGGTGATAGGCCGCAAAGAAACTATCCGGTAAACGAACTCGTATCGACCTGAAGCCCTTCGATGAGAATCTCGCTTCCGTTGAGACTACCGTTGAAGCGTCCAGGGAAAGTCTCCGACCATGTCACGTCGTCCGAATACTGGAGCGTCACATGCACGTTCACCGGACCTTCGAAATGCGTCCCCGATAGGCGAATTTCGTCCTCAAAGACTTCCACCGCTTCGACGTGGGTGTGCGACGAAAGCAAATCGAGATCGCTCCAAGCTTCCGTCGTGGACACTTCCAGGCCTCTCACCGCGTCCGCGATGTCCCGGGCTTGTCGAGACGTCAAACCGGGTGCCTTTTCGCCGCTCATGCATCCCTCCTACAGTCCGGCCGCGCTGATACCGAGCTTCTTCTCGTATTGCCACTTCAACGACGCGCAGACGCCTTCCAAGTTCGCCCAGATATGAGCCGCGTCGATTCCCATTCGGAATAGCTTGCGTTGAAAGATGAAGCGATAATCCGCCGGAATAATGAAACGATGTGCGCTCAGATGGTCGGGTTGCCAGGGCTGATTTGGCTTGGGATGGACGGAGAACAACCCGCGCTGGCTCGATATCCGTGGTGCCAAGCTGGAGGGAAACAGAAAACCGACTTCTTCGATCTCGAAGGGCGAAGGCCAAGTCGAGGGATCAACGATCTGCTTCTCGTCGAGAGGATAAGCGTACACCACGGCGTCAGCCAATTTGCCTGTACCCGGAGTCTTCGCCGTCTCGTCGAGAAGCGCGAAATAGCACGCCACCAACGGATTCGTGCTCCAATCCAGCAAACGGGTCGGTAACCCGAAATGTTGCCCGAGCGCCAGCCAATCCCAGTCGGTGGTCTCGGGCAAATGCATGTGAAGCCGAGCGTCCTTCTTGAATGCTCGGAACACCCGTTCCTCGAAGAGAGGATCGTACGTCTCGCCGCCACGGCCGGCCGCCGGCATCAACTGCCAATCGACCGACGATTGCCCGCGAAACACGTACCGGGATGGCATGTGTCGATCCAAGAAAGAAAGGAATTCGTGCCATTTCTGCTGGGAGCGCACGGCTCTCGCCGTCAGGTCTTCCTTCGAGGTAGCAGCCGACGAACGAGGCGGGTCGTCGGGATTGCGTCTGAATGGTTCGGGCCGCTTCATCCTGCCGGTCTCCGCTTGCCCGCCACCATGGCGCGGTAGACCGCAGACGCGAAATCACGCGCGATCTCGCAGTCCGTTCCCTGCCACAAGCTAACGCGCGGCTCGCGCGATTCTTCGGCCAGCACCACGATGGGCAATTTTCTTACGCGCGCAAGCCCGACCGCGAGGACAGATGGAAGATCGGCGCCCTCCGCAAGCACGAGAACCGCCGAGCAGCCGTCCAATACCCGGCCGACATCGACATTCTTTCTCGATACTCCGTCTAATCCCAAGTCGTAAGGCGTTACCGTTTGAATGCGTAACATCTCGAAAGTGCGGATCGCCTCGTCGACGAGCCATTGTTGTGCCATCGAGATGCACGGAGAAGCTATGAAGATCTTGCAATCGGCGGTCGGATCGAACTTCTCCATGTCCGGCAGATTCTGCGAGACAGGGATCGGAAGCGCGCGGGAGCCCGCGTAGTATGCGGAGCATCGGGAAGCGAGGTCCGCGGCCGCCATAGCGTCCATATTCTGCTCGCCCCAATAGTGAGCGAACATGGCGCAGAAAATGTTCCCGGTCCCGATCTTGAACCATTCGTTGGCGACGTAAGCCGGAATCGAATGTTCCATCTCGCCATCGAACAAAATGCCGCCGCCGGATTGCCAGCGGAAGATCAGCAAATTGGCGTTGTGCGCGGGCATAGTCTGCGCAGCGAAATCCTGGACGTTTGCGGCCGCCTGAGGGAAATCGTTCTCCGCCGCGATAAGCGCGAGCTTCCCGATGTCACCGCGTTCGATCTCCTCATCCTGCTGGGACAGTTCGAAGACGGCGCGCTTTGCGCTGACGACGATCTTGGTCTCCTGTAGCCGAAAGGCGAGCACGGTATCGCCTTTCACGGACCAGGATTCAGACAGTTGCGGGGCGGCCGAATCATCCGGCGTCTCTTCTAACTTCGGCGTACGCCGGGGATATGAGAGGGGATGTTTGTAAGAGTAGGCGACCTTTTCCTCTCTCGTTCTCACTTGCGGCGTCGCCAATCCGCTCGTCAGCATCGTACTCCGAAGATCTTCGATGACCGCATCGTTAGCGTACGAGTAGAGCTCTGTTTGCGGCGACACTTCACTTAGCGCCAAAGCAGCTCGAACGCCCGGGCCCATGAGGCGTGTCCATTCGGGCCAGTCGCACTCTTCGATGTACGTTCCGCCGACCACGATCATCCGTTGCTCCGCGACACGAACACGCCGCACGCTTGCGGGCTCGACCTCTCGACGATGGCGGAATAAGTCGCTCCACCTTCCATGCACTCTATAAGTTGGGACAACCCGGGAAAGGCCGACAAGGCTCCAACCGTCTCGGCTCTGTCCGTCTGACAAACTACGGCGCGAAGATCGCCATCGTACAGCAGGACGACCTGAAGCAAGTCTCCCGGCCTGAGCCTGGCGGCCTGAGCGCTGCGTACTCCCATCAGATCGATACGGAAGCGCTGATCGCAATTGCCGCCTCCGACCGGTCGACGAGGATCCCGTGCCGGCGATTTCTTATCAGGTTTTGGTCCGCTCATCCCGCGGCTCCCGTTCATCCGAGTTTCTCGATCTGCGCTTCGCCCATGCAAGCGTGGCCAAATGCTTCTCGCATCCGCGACATCGGCCGCACGGGTATTCCATTACATGACAGGAAAACGTCAGGCCGATCGCCGAAAGAGGAAATCCCGACACGTCGAGGAGTTTCTCGGGGCTCAGCTTGCGTGCCGGCGCCGTCACGTTCACGCGACCTTCTTGCAGGGTCGTGAGACGGTCGATCGTCCGGAGAAACGGATACTTGCCATCCGCGTGCACGTCGGTCTTGACC